>NZ_JBKXLD010000060.1:0-14547 GCF_047010065.1 Allobaculum sp. | reverse complement strand
GTTCTACACAGACGCTCTGACTCAGGTTATTGAAAAATTCAAACCTTCGTCTCTGCTGACCGGCGCTACCGTTCTCGGCCGCGACCTTGCACCGCGTGTTGCTGCACGTATCAACGCAGGTCTGACCGCTGACGCTACCGGTATTGAAATTGGAAAGAACATCACCCTCGGCGGCGGCGCTGCTGCTCGTCAGATCCCGGATGATGACGCTCTCCTGCTCGTTACCCGTCCTACATTCGGCGGTAACCTGTTCGGTACAATCGTTTGCCCGAATACCCGTCCGCAGATGGCGACCATCCGTCCGAAAGTATTCGACATGGCAAAACCAGATACTTCCCGCAAGGGCGAAGTCGTTGAATTCACTCCAGAATGGAACGACACAGAAGCTGCAGTTGTTGTAGAAGGCATCGAACCAAAAGAAGCTGCCGGTGTAGATATCACCAAATGCGATATCCTCGTTGGCGTTGGCCGTGGTGCTGAAGGCGCTCTGCCTCTTTGCGAAGAACTCGCAAAACTGCTCGGCGGTGAAGTTGCCGGAACCCGTGCTGCTGTTGAAGACGGCTTCCTGGCTAAAGAAAGACAGGTTGGTCAGACTGGTAAAACCGTTCGTCCTAACCTTTACATTGCCTGCGGTATCTCCGGTGCCGTTCAGCATGTAGCGGGCATGGAAAAATCCGATTACATCATCGCGATCAACCGTGACCCGGAAGCAGAAATCTTCAAAATTGCCAACCAGGGCTATGTTGGAACCGTTGAATCCGTTCTGCCGGTTCTGATTGAAGAAATCAAAGCGATCAAAGCTGCGAAGTAATAAACCTTTCTCTTCTCCATACGGTACGTTCGTACCGCATGGATCTGCTTCGCTCTTTATATGACGTACGGATTCATCTTTTCGGATCATCCGTACCCTCAGAAATTTCAGACACAGAAACTCCCCGGCCGTTATGGCCTGGGAGCCTGTCGTCTTTGTTCTCATTATCGGACGGCGATCGATGACCGTCCCTGATCAAGGAGAGTAAAAAACATGAAAAAAATTGGTGTAGTCGGCGCTGGAACCATGGGCCAGGGCATTGCAAACGCATTTGCATCTGCCGGCAATAAAGTTACCGTCGTTGACGTTAAAAAAGAATGGGCCGAAAACGGCATCAACAAAATCTGCGCTGGCAAGGACAAACTCGTTGCCAAAGGCAAAATCACTCCGGAAGCTGCTGAAGCTGCAAAAGCCAACCTGGCTGCCGGCGTTTACGAAGATCTCGCTGACTGCGATCTGATTGTTGAAGCTGCTCTCGAACAGATGGCTCTGAAAAAAGACGTATTCTCAAAGCTCGATGAAATCGTTAAAGACGATGCCATCTTCGCTACGAACACTTCTTCTCTGTCCATCACAGAAATCGCTAACGGAATCAAGCATCCGGTAATCGGCATGCATTTCTTCAACCCGGCTGACCGCATGAAACTCGTAGAAGTTATCTCTGGCGCCAACACTCCAGAAGAAGTAAAAGACGAAGTTATCGCTACAGCCAAAGAAATTGGCAAAACACCGGTTGAAGTTAAAGAAGGACCTGGATTCGTTGTTAACCGCATTCTGATCCCGATGATCAATGAAGCTACCGGCATTCTTCAGGAAGGCCTCGCTTCTGTTGAAGATATCGATACCGCTATGCAGCTTGGTGCCAACCACCCCATGGGACCTCTGGCTCTTGGCGACCTGATCGGTCTGGATGTCGTTCTGGCTATCATGAACGTTCTCTATGACGAAACCGGCGATCCCAAGTACCGTCCGACAACTCTTCTCAAGAAGATGGTTCGCGCTGGCAAACTTGGCCGCAAAACCGGCGAAGGCTTCTACAACTACAAGAAATAAGCGCTTTGTCATCAAAGGGGGAGACGTTCGTTTCCCCCTTTCTTTACCTTTTCTTTCTCTGTAATCCCCGCATTACAGGGTTCAAATTTTACCGTAAACCATATACTCGCTCAAATTATTCGGCCTGAAGCCGCGCAGTTTTTCTCTTTCAAATTTTTGCAGACGGTTTCACAGGTATGGATCTGTTTTCAGACTGTCCTGTTTTCGAATACTGAGCCGTGAAGAAAGGATCAATCATGGATAAAGTACTTCTCGAGAAAAACGGAAACGTTGCTCTGATCACCATCAATAACCCGAAAGCGCTCAATGCTCTTTCCACTGAAGTTCTGCAGGATCTCGAAGCTGCAGTAAACGACGTTAAAAACGATGACGAAATCCGTGCCGTTGTTATTACCGGTGCTGGAAACAAATCGTTCGTTGCCGGCGCAGACATCGCCGAAATGAAAGACAAAACCGTAGAAGAAGCTGCTGAATACGGCGCCTTCGGAAACAAAGTCTTCCGCATGATCGAAACCATGGAAAAACCAGTGATCGCTGCCGTTAACGGCTTCGCACTCGGCGGCGGAAACGAGCTGGCTATGGCCTGCGACATCCGTCTTGCTGCTGATACCGCTGTATTTGGTCAGCCGGAAGTCGGCCTGGGCATCACTCCGGGCTTTGGCGGAACCCAGCGTCTGGCTCGCATCGTTCCTGTCGGCATCGCTAAGGAAATCATCTACACCGCTCGTAACATCAAAGCGCCGAAAGCCCTCGAAATTGGTCTGGTAAACGCTGTATATCCAGCCGAAGAACTCATGGCAGCTGCTATGAAGATGGCAAACGGCATCGCGAAAAACGCTCCAAAAGCCGTTGCTGCGTCTAAAGCAGCGATCAACGAAGGTCTCAACGAAACGATGGATGAAGGCATCCAGACCGAAGTAGAAAAATTCTCCGGATGCTTCGCAACCGAAGACCAGAAATACGGCATGGACTGCTTCCTTAACAAAGTCAAAGACAAACAGTTCCAGAACAAGTAGTCAGGAGGACATTCAATGTCGAAAGTTATTACTCCAGCTCAGGCAGCGGATCTCGTTAAAGACGGCGACCGCATTGTCATGAGCGGATTTATTGGCATGTGCCATCCGCAGGAAGTAACGTATGCCATTGAAAAACGCTTCCTCGAAACCGGGCATCCAAGAGATCTTGATCTTCTTTTCCCGACAAACGTCGGTGACGGAACCGACGCGCTGGGCATGAACCATCTGGCACACGATGGACTGCTTCGTTCCATCGTCGGCGGACACTGGAACCTGGTTCCTGCCCTGCAGAAACTCGTTACGGAAAATAAGGTTCAGGCCTGGAACCTGCCGATCGGTACGCTGGCACAGCTTCTTCGTGAAATCGCCGGCAACCGTCCAGGCGTAATTACCAAAATCGGTCTGAACACGTTTGTCGACCCGCGTCTGCAGGGCGGCAAAATGAACGATGTCACCAAGGACGATCTCGTTGAACTGATGGTTATCGACGGAGAAGAATATCTCCGCTACAAATCGTTCAAGAAGATCAATGTCGGTGTCATTCGCGGAACTTATGCGGATGAAAACGGTAATATGACCATGGAAAAAGAAGCTGCCTTCCTGGAAGCGCTGGCTATGGCTGAAGCCGTTAAAAATACCGGCGGTATCGTCATCGCTCAGGTCGAAGACGTAGTAGCGAACGGAACGCTCAATCCAAAAGATGTCAAAGTACCTGGAATTCTGGTGGACTACATCGTAAAAGGCACTCCGGCAAACCACTGGCAGAGCTATCTTGATCCGTATAAACCGGAATTCTCCGGACAGATCAAGCGTCCTCTGGATGCCCTGGAACCCATGCCGCTGAACGCGCGTAAAGTTATCAGCCGTCGTGCGGCAATGGAACTTACGCCAAACGCGATCGTGAACCTGGGTATCGGTATTCCGGAAGGCATCGCCAATGTCGCCAACGAAGAAGGCCTCCCTGGTCTGAAAATGACCGTCGAAGCCGGAAACATCGGCGGCGTACCAGCCAGCGGCGTAGGCTTTGGCGCCTGCACCAACCCGGAATGCACCATCGATTCGCCAGCCATGTTTGACTTCTATGACGGCGGCGGACTCGATCAGGCTTTCCTCGGTCTGGCGGAATGCGACAAACCGGAAACATCAACGTTTCCCGTTTTGGTCCAAGAATCGCGGGCTGCGGCGGATTCATTAACATCACCCAGTCCACTCCGGTCGTTGTCTTCTGCGGTACATTCACTGCCGGCGGTCTGAAAGAAAAAATTGGCGACGGCAAGCTGGAAATTGTCAACGAAGGACGCATCAAGAAATTCAAGGACAGCGTAGAACAGGTTACGTTCTCTTCTGAATTTGCAAAGAAAGCCGGACAGAAAGTTCTTTACGTTACTGAACGTGCCGTATTTGAATTGAAGGACGGCGTATTCACCCTCGTCGAAATCGCTCCTGGCGTTGACCTGCAGAAAGATATTCTCGATCAGATGGAATTCAAACCGGCGATCGCGGAAGATCTCAAGCTCATGGATGAGCGCATCTTCAAGGATGAGCCCATGGGCATGGTGAAATAAGCCTTACCTAACCCAATCTTTATGAAAAAACGAACCTCTGGATTTTGAAAACAATCCAGAGGTTTTTTGTGTGGTGGAGTGCAGGACTTTGGTTACGCGTTTTTCTGTGCGCGTTTTCAAGCATCTTTCCTGTCTGTAAAAATAAGTCCCAGACAATCGGCATAGGATTTCGAAAGGTTTCACGTATGCCGAAGCCCCGGAATTCGAGTAAGTCAGGGAGCGAAATGCTTTGAAAACTTGCTTTATGGATTTGGCTAAATTAGGGATCTGAACAGAGGAAGGTGTCTGTAAACGCCCAATAAGAATGCCCTTACAGAAGCGGGAAGGGAAAAGAAAACTCTTCGGCAAAAATCGGGAATACATCGGCATTCGATCGAATATTGTCGCATTTCTAAATAACTGTCCGGATTTTCTAAACAGAATTGAGGATATGTCCCTTATACGCAAACGGAGTGATTCATGATTCTTTAAGAACATCAGGTATAATGAAAATATCCGAAGTTCAAAGGATCAGCGCGTTTCGACAAGCCATCGTTCTGCAAAACGGCGCACAGATTCTGGTCAGAGCTTTTGGAATCCTGTTTTTATTCCATATATGTTAGGAAGAGACCACCCGCTTGCCTTGCTTTTGCGGGTGCTTTATAAAGAATTACCAGTACTTGTAAATCACATTCAATTTTGTCTGTTCAAATATGAGGCCTCAAACAAAAAAGACGATCGCTTTTAACAACTGGATCCGGAAAGATCCATTCCATCTTGTTTACGGCCTTCAGACCAGGGGGACTTTCATGAAAAAGTTTTTAATGGCGGCCCTTTCTACGGCACTTCTCATCAGTGCGGCAGGCTGCTCGAATCAAACGAAAGAAGAACCAAAGGTGACCGCCCTCAGCGTAATGGATACGGTCAACTCGAAAAATATCGTAAATTCCGAAAGCGACATGCGCCTTTGGTATCAGGTGAATCCGGCGCTGTTTACAGACCGGGCGACCGGGGCGGCCGGAACCATTTCCAGCATTCTTACCGATATCGAATACTTGTCGGACGGCGACATGGAGACGACTAACGATCTGAACATGAGCGGAATTCTGCTGACCAATCTCTTTGCGGTCGACGACCAGAACGCGCCAAAGGATTTTGTGACGATCGATCCCAATCTGGGAATCGATGACGATCTCTCTTCGCTTTGCAATCGCGGAGCAAGTCTGAACCTTCCGGTTATGGTTTCTCTGGAAATCGGCTATATTTCGCAGGAAAATGCGGATTTTAAAGCCATGTGCGATCTTGTGAATCAGAACCCGGATCATGAAGATCTCTTCAGTCTGAACCCGGATCTTTTCGACATGTTCTTTATTGAAAAGGACCACGGCGGACAGGACGGCTGGACCCAGATTGGAACAACGGCCTACTATTACCGTTCTCTGCCGCAGACATCCATTCCAAAACTCAACATGGGCAATATCAATGTCCGTGTACAGCTGCAGACCGGACTGCGCCATCTGATCAATCTTGGTGTCAGTGGGTTCTACATTCCTGATTTTGATGCCGTATTCGGTGAAAACCAGGAACAGGGCGCGGAATTCATGACCTGGATGAGCGAAAGCGTACAGGAAATGAACCCGAACGCCAAAGTCGTTTATTCGTATACAAACTGGAACGATGCGCTTGCGCCGATCCCCGCCTACAGTGCCTGCAAAGAAGGGGAAGGCGCACAGGGCATGATCGGCAAAGCCGTAACCGGTGCGATTCCAGCCAAGGATCTTGGTCTGTGGCTCGAGTCGGCGGGTAACCAGTCCAACGGAATGAACGCTTCCTTTATCAATTCCGACCAGAATTCTCTCGATCTGCTCAAAGTGAGCAGCCGCCTGCCGCAGTATAAAATGGCGCTGGCTTTGCAGATTATGACCAGCGGGCAGATCTTTATCCTTTCCGGCGATGAACTCGGCCTGACCAGTGAACAGACCGATCTGATTGTTGACGCTATTGAAATGCCGAAAGAAGACGAAGAAGAAAACACCGATTCCGAAACCAAAGGACAGGAAATCGATCTCGAATTCGGCTCGCTTTCCGAGCAGAAAGCGGACGGAAACTCGATTCTCAATTTCGTACAGCAGGCGATTAAGCTGAGAAACTCCTGGCTCGCCATTTCCGAAGGCACCACAACGTGTCTGCAGGATCTGTCCACTGATCAGGTTCTCGTTCTCGACAAGCGCCAGTCCAACTCGGAAGCGGTTCTGGTCTTCAACCTCTCTTCCAAAGAGGCGACGGTGGATCTTTCTTCCGTAAAGATCAACAGCCTGCCTGCGGAACTGGGCGGGGAACTGCTGACGGGCACTTCTCCCGTTACGCTTGAAAACAACATTCTGACTCTGCCGGCCAATTCCATGGCGCTCCTGAAATAAAAGAGGACAGCAGGAAAACAGGCAGGAAGCCAGAAGAAATTATTCGCAGCGAAAAATCGGACCGATTTTCAAAAGGAAAGCAGATGGCCAGATCGACATCGAACAGATCTGGCCATTTCTTTTGTCTGCACCCATGATATGTCGGACGAACGATGGTTTTTGCATAAAGATTCATCCAAATGGATGTCCATTTAAATCGTACAATTCTTAGAATCCGATTTCGTAAGGGGAAATTCGGAAAATCATGTCGGCATACGGCGGTTTGCCGTTATAATTTGACTGACATCACAGCAATTTTTTAGCTGAATACCAATGGGAAAAAGAGGGGACTTATGTTATTTTTTCGAAACGATTACGGTGAAGGCTGCATAGAGCCTATTCTTGACCTGCTTAAACAGGCCAACGACGAATCCAACCCTGGATACGGCACCGATTCTTATTCCAAAAAGGCAGCCGAACTGATTCAGTCCAAACTGCCAGACGTACCTTCCGATATTCATTTCGTCGTTTCGGGTACGCTGACCAACATTGTCATGATTCGCCGCGTTCTTCGCGACTGGGAAGCCGTACTTTCGGTCGATACCGGACACATCATTGAACACGAAGCCGGCGCGATTGAAGCGATTGGTCACAAAATTATTTCTGTTCCAAATTCCAATGGAAAAATGACCGCCTCGGTTCTGGAAAAGACCGTTGAGCGCATGCGCAAGGATCCAAACTATCTGATTGAACCAAGACTGGTCTACATTTCCAACGCGACGGAACTCGGTACCGTCTATACAAGACAGGAGCTCGAAGCGCTGAGTGCTGTCTGCAAGAAAATGGGTCTGTATCTGATGATGGACGGGGCTAGACTCGGCGCCGCACTGATGAGCGGCATTGACTACTCTTTGAACGATATCGCCAAATGGGTCGATATTTTCTCGATTGGCGGAACGAAGAACGGTGCGCTTTTTGGAGAAGCGGTCGTTGTCGTCAATCCGGATCTGCGTCCGTATTTCCGCTACGTAGCCAAGCAGTCCGGAGCCATTTTAGCCAAGGGCTGGCTGATCGGCATGCAGTTTATCGGTCTGTTTGAAAACGACGCTTTTTACAAGAACGCGGGCTACGCCAATAAGCTGGGTGCGGAAATTCAGAACCGTGCCATTGAACTGGGCTATCCGCTGTTCATGAAGACGACGACGAACCAGATTTTCCTTGTACTCAACCGTTATCAGTTTGACTATCTGCGCGATAAAGTCGATTTTGAAATCTGGACATACTGGGATGACAACGTAGTTATTCGTCTGGTCACCAGCTGGCATACCTCGCAGAACGATGTCAAAACGCTCTGCCAGTATCATGAACTGGCCATGAGCCGCTCCCGCCGCAATGACGAAGCCGTTCTGGCTGCCGAAGCGCAGGAAGAAACGCCTGAAAAAAGCCTTTAAGCCGACTTTATCGAAGTAAGGTATTGCTCATCTGATTATCAATTCATATCGCAAGTTCATCTGGCCGTATGGAAGCTTTTGCTTCTGTACGGCTTTTTCCATATGTGCAGGATCTCGTTTACGTTGATACAGATTGTACGGAAAAGCCGCACCCTGCGGCTGCGGATCCGGCTGCGTATACGATTTTCGCTCTCGGACCCGCAGCCTTTTGAACGCCAGGGAATCCCGGTTGAAGCCGAACGTTCAATCGGCTATCGTAGAAGAATCTTCTTTTTCCGACGGGCGTAAAACCGCCCGCGAAGGACCTGGCATGAAAAGATAGGAGCGGGTGATGGCGATGAAAGAAATACGAGAGTGGAGAGAGTGGGAAAACTGGCTGAATCAGGCGGAAAAAAGCGCGAACTGCGTCCTGAAAGCCGGGGTTCTGCTCATGTCTTCGGGTGCCGAGGTGTACCGCGTGGAAGAGACGATGAACCGTCTTGGCAATTCGATTCCCGGCGTCGACAGCAGCGAAAGCTACGTCATGGTTACGGGAATTATCTGCTCGGTGGAAATGGGCGGACAGACTGTTACGCGAATGGCCCGCATTCACGACACGTCTCGAAATCTGCTGGTGGTCAGTGCGGTCAATGAACTGAGCCGAAAAGCCGAATCGCATCACTATACGTGCGATCAGCTTCTCGAAAAAATCGAAGCGATTGAACATCTTCCCGATTATTCGTCAGGCTGGAAAGCGCTGTGGGGCGCGATTGGCGCCGCGGGCTTCTCCCTGTTTTTTGGCGGCGGATTTTATGAGCTGGGCTTTGTTTTTCTGATCGGTCTGATCGTTCGCTTCTTTTCCGTCGTCTGCGAAAAGATCCACATCAACAGCTATTTCGTAAACATGTTTCTCGCCTTTCTGACCGCGATTCTGGCGGTACTGTTTCATTGCCTAGTTCCGGAAGCGTCGCAGGATATTATGATCATCTCTTCGATCATGCTGCTGGTACCGGGTCTGATGATTACCAACGCGCTGCGCGACTCGGTTATGGATGAACCGCTCAGCGCCGTCGTCATTTTGATGCAGGCCGTACTGATCGCCTGCGCCATCGCCATCGGCGTTCTGATCGGTCTGTACGTGATGGAGGCACTGATATGAACGAACTGTTTGTCAAATGCCTCTGGGAAGGCTTCCTGGGCGCCGGACTGGCCACAATGGGCTTTGGCGTCCTGTTCAACGTCCGCTCGAAAAATCTTCTGCTGGCCGCTTTAACGGGCGCTGCAGGCGGTGTGGTCTATATTGCTCTTTCTTCTCTGAAATGGCCGGAAGGTCTGGCCAATTTCATGGCAGCCATGGTGATCGGCACACTCGGTGAAATTTTCGCGCGCAAATGTCGGACGACGGTGACGACCTTTACGGCTCCCGCTCTCATTCCGCTCGTTCCTGGAGGAACCGCGTACGAAATGATGGTGCAGTTTGCGACCGGAGAAATCGCGACGGGCATTACCAAGCTGATCTCCATGCTATCCATATCGGGAATGCTGGCGATGGGCATTCTGGTCGTTTCCACACTCACCCGCTTTTTCTTCTATTCCAAGCGACAGGTGAAAAAAACGCATGAAAAGCTTATGCGCGTCCAGCAGCAGCTGGCCGGTCAGGGAATTCGTCCAAAGACGAATGTACGCAAATCGGCTGCAGCTCTTATAGACGACGAAAAGTCGAAGGACGCGGGCGGATCAAACCCATGCTGCCCTGTGATTCCGGAAAATGAACTGGATCAAAATGTCTCCAATGCAAAAGAAAGGCATTTTCGGGAAGAGGATTTTCAGACATCCCAATATAAGATTCCTGAATTCAAAGACTCTTCCTCCAATTCCGACAACTGATTTACTCCATGCAATACCACTTGCCAAGTAGCCGTCCAAAGAACGTGAAAAGCCGCTTCGAAACGCGTCGAAGCGGCTTTTGACTGTTTATAGACAAGTTCAGCTGAGATCGAGTGGTCTGGCTTTCTGCTCTTCGCTCAGTTCCAGGTTGGAAATGTCCGTCCAGCCGAGAATGCTGTTTTTCTTGATCTGCGCCTTATGACCCCAGACGTTGACGAGATGAACGGTTTCGCCGGCATTGAGCGGCATTTCGTAGTTGGTGAAATTGCTGCCTTTGCCGTCGACGAGAAATTCATTGTCGATCCAGAAGCGGCGGTGCGCTCCCGGGGAATAGACAAGCGACTGCTTCTCGCGTTTTTCTAGAATCTGCAGCTCGGAATCCGCCCATGTGACATAATACGGCGCAAAGTTTTTCGGACGGGTCGTCCGTACGGCTTTGACCCGGTCGAGCAGATCGTCGCTGACGGTTTCCATATAGTTGCGGCTGATGATTAAAGCGTTGAGCTGTCCGGCAATTTTCACTGCGTTGCCGCCGTCGATGGAAATAATGTTTTTCTGATATTCGAGGCGTACAGAAAAATCGGCGCGTCGATGACAGTATTCGCTGACCGGCATATGACCGACCACGACGATATGGGAAAAGTGATGATCTTCTTCCTCAAAGTGATAGCGGGTCATGACATAGCGGAAATCGTCCGCGATCGTCTCTTCGTTTTCGATGCCGGAATGGGCAAAAATGTACGTCGGGGTAATAAGCACATGCGGCAGATCGTTCAGAAAGGAAAGCTCCTCTAAAAAGCCTTTTCGAATCGTGGCCGCCCACGAATTCATATCCTGTACGTCTTCAAACGGACCAAGATTCAGCTTTGCGGCCATTTCGTGAATCAGCGATTCTTTTCGGTTGGTTAAGACCTTTCGCAAATAGTCCAGACGATAGGAATACAAAACGTTTTTGGCTACAAAATCGCAGTTTCCCATGATCGCATACACTTCCGGATACTTGGACAGTTCCATGATGTGATGCAGAATGTCGAGATTCTGTGTTCCTTTTTCTACGAGATCGCCAAGGAGAATCAGCCGGTCTTCTCCCGGTTTGTACGAGCATTTTTCGAGCAGTCGTGTAAAGAGGGTGTCGTTTCCGTGCAGATCGGAAATGACGATGGTCCGTCCGTCAAAATCGGGCAGATGACGGATTACTGGCTTGCGGTTCATGAAACCAGAAACCTCAGAAAGGAATCCGCCAGACTTTCCCATTCCGCCTCATCGTGTTCGCCCAGAGGTTTGACATGAAATTCCATCCTGACGCCTTTGGAAAGCAGAATGTTGGCCAGTTCCGTCAGGCAGGCCGTTTCTCCGACGAACTCATGCGCGGTATTGCCTTCTCGTGCACCCCAGGAAAGATAGAGAGAACTCGGCGAGTGAATGTAAACCTGATCGGCACAATAGAGAAGACTCGAATCGCAGGGCAGAACGTACGGGGACAGAGCCACGGCTTTGGAGAAAACGGACGAGCAGGTGCACAGGGCGTAAATTGCCATCAGGCCGCCGCAGGACGAGCCGCCGATCCATGTGTGCCGGCGATCCTTGCGGGCAGGGAAGTGATGGTCGACGTAGGGCTTGAGCGTATGGAGAATGAAGTCCATCGTCGCATCGCCTTTTCCGTCAATGCCTCCGCCAAATTCAGCATCATAAAAATCGAAGGGCGCGTATTCGGAAAGCCGCTCATTGCCTTCGTGACTGCATTCGATCCCAACGACAATAATGTCCTCTTCAAGGGCGTACAGATGGTTGAGCAGCCGCCACGAGCGGCCGTAGGTCGCATCTTCGTCGAAGAAGAGATTGTGTCCGTCAAACATGTAAAGGACCGGATAAGTTTTGTGACTGTTCATGTAGTCATCGGGCAAATACATGTGAATAGTCACATCGCGCTCGAGACTGCTGGAATAAAGATCGTATTTAATAATCATGTCGGTTAATCGTTTTTCGCAAAGGAGTCGATGAAGAACTCATTTCGCCTTTCAGGGGTAGTAAAACGCGCTTTGATCGTTACGTCACCCATTGCGCTCGCAAACGCAGGCGGAAGAACTTCTACGCCAATCAGTTCGCTGGCGTACTTGCTCATTAACATTTCTACCGAATTGAGATAGTTTACGCCAGTACGACGGCCGACAAAACCGGCCGAATACGGCGCGGTAAGGTCCATCTCAATCGAAGAGCCTAAAGTGACCTGCGCCCACAGACGGTAAATATCCTGATCGAACGAATAGTTGATCAGATCCGGACAGAAGCCGCCTGGCGGTCGGAAGTTCATTTCCAGCGCGCAGAGATCGCCCTTCTTTCCAAGGCCCGGCTGATCTTCGGTCAGTTCAAAGTATTCGCCGTGGAAAAAGCGGCTCTTAATGCCGAAGGCGTCGATCACGCTCTGCGCGATTGCGGCGCGTTCTGCGGGAATAGCAAAGTTGTAGTACGTTCCGATCGAATCGTGATTCTGAACGGAGTCCATGCAGTTGGAAACGTAGGACATGCCGCAAAGAAAGCGGATCTTTCCGTTCTTGTCGGCCAGACCGTCAAGGGTTGTAACATTGCCGGCGACAAACTGCTCGAGAATCATCTGCATCGACAGATGTTCGGCTTCCTGCCAGTAGCGTTCGAGCTCTTCCGGATTATGGATGTGCCAGGTATAGCTGGCGCCGACGCCATGATCCGGTTTTAAAACCAGATTGTACCCGTGTACCTCAGCAAAGCCGACCGCTTCTTCATAGGAAGTCGGCAGGATGTAGGGCGCCGTAGGGATGCCGGCTTTTTCGTAATACGCCTTCATGGCGGCCTTGGACTGGAATTCTTCAACCTGTGCCAGACTGAAGCCGGATTTCACGTTGAAATCGTCGCGCAGTCTTGCGTCCAGATCGAGCCAGGCTTCGTTGTTGGATTCGATCCAGTCGGGCTTGCCGTACTTGCAGGCGAAATAGGCGACGCCTTTGTACACTTCCGAATAGTTGTGAAAGGAAGAGACGCGATAGCACTCGTCCATGTACGCCTTGAGTTCCGGCTTGAGCGAATCGTAGTCCGTATCGATAATGCCAAGAACGCGAGCGCCCATTTCTTTCAGGCCCCGGCAGAACATCCAGTAGCTTTCCGGGTAGTTGGGGGAGATGAAAATAAAGTTTTCCAAACAGGGTTCTCCTCTCTTGTTCTCTCTTTTCTTAATCTTTCTTGTCTGATTTCTATATTGCCTTGGGAAAAAGAACAGGCTGCCTCAGCCTGCAGCGATTGTGAGGTCAGCGTTTTGTCCGTTTTCTTTCCGTTAAAAGAATGCCGATGATGGTTTTGGCATCATCGATTTCCCCATTTATAACCATTTCCAGCGCTTTATCGAAATCCATCCAGAACAGATGAATTTCCTCGTTTTCATCCGGATCCAGCCGGTTTCTGGCCGCTCTGGCGTTCTGTCCGAGATAGACGTGCAGCTTTTCGCTGTCGTAGCCGGGGGTCGGATAAAAGGAACAGAGCTTTTCCAGAGGATCGCAGACATAGCCGGTTTCTTCGTTAAGTTCGCGCATGGCCGTCTGTTCGGGTGTTTCGCCCGGATCGATCATGCCAGCGGGAATTTCGATCATGACCTCTCCGGATCCGGCGCGATGCTGCCGGACCAGAAGAATCTGGCTGTCTTTTAATGCGACAACGGCGGCACCGCCGACGTGACGGATCACATCGCGTTCGACTTCTTTTCCATTGAGGAGCATGCCGGTTTTGATCAGCGAGAAAATGGGTCCCTGATAGATCGTTTTTTCGTCCATAACTGCCTTTCTATCTGCTCTTTTCCTGAAACGGACGGGCTGTCTAAACTGGGCAGCCGGTCCGTTTTGCGGGGGAATTTGTTTTGCGCAGAATTGATTTCAGGATCCGAATGCTGATTATACAGAATGCAGACCGTGCACAGAATACCGGTTTGCGTTTTCTTTTTTCTCAGCCAGGGAATTTCTGCTGTTTTTCATTTTAAGTACTTTTTGATGCGTTGTTCATCCTTTCTGATTTTCTTTTGTACATAAGGCAGATTTTCGTAAAAAAAGCCGCAGGGAAAGGGATTTCCAAAAATCCCGTTTTCCCTGCGGCGTATGGTCTGAGGATGTCATTGAATAGGTCAGTCGACGGTATCGAGGAAGGCCTGCGTAATGGCCTGGGCGATTCGCGTCTGGAACTTGGTATCGCTCATGCGTTCATAATCCTGCGGATTGGTAATGTAGCCGACCTGAAGCAGAACGGCGTTGATGTCATCCGACTTTAAAATGGGGAAGGAATCGTAATGATCGGTATCGTGCCCTTCATAGCGCGAGTAGCTGATCCGCTCCATTTCTCTGGCGATTTCTCTGGCCAGATCGTTGAGAACCGGCTTGTCGGGTCTTGTAA
>NZ_JBKXLD010000059.1:0-14593 GCF_047010065.1 Allobaculum sp. | reverse complement strand
ATGCAGGTGCTGGCGCCGCCGAACGGTTCGATCTCGGTCGGGTGGTTATGGGTTTCGTTTTTGAACATGAGCAGCCAGGGCTGTTTCGTTCCGTTGACGTCGACTTCGATTTCAATGGAGCAGGCGTTGATTTCATCGCTCACTTCCTGATCGTCGAGCTTGCCGCGCTTGCGCAGCGTACGGCCGGCGATGGTTGCGAGATCCATCAGCGTAATCGGCTTTTCTTCCCGTCCGGTTTCGGCACGCAGATCCAGATACTGGTTCCACGCGTCTTCAATCTGTTTTCCAAACGTATCGTTTTTGAAATCGACCGACTGAAGAATGGTTTCAAATGTCGTATGGCGGCAATGATCAGACCAGTACGTATCAAGAACGCGGATTTCCGTCAGGGACGGATCGCGTTTTTCCTCCTCTTTAAAATAGGACTGAACGAAAACGAGATCTTCGAGCGACATGGCCAGACCAAGCGATTCGCGCAGACTCTCGAGCTCTTCTTCGCTCATTTTGGTAAAGCCTTCAACGGTCGGTACGTCCTCAATGTCGATGCTCTGGGAGTCATCGAGCACATCCATGTTCTTCCTGCGGGCTTCGACCGGGTTGATCATGTAGGCTTCAATTTCTTCTGCCTGCTTGTCGTCGAGGTTTTCCATGACGAGCAGCGTTCCGGAGTGAATGCGTACATCCTGACGGCTGTTGAGCAGCATCAGACACTGCATGGCGGAATCGGCACGCTGGTCATACTGACCGGGCAGATATTCCATGGCCAGCGTGTACTTGCCTTCGGTATCGACATGATCGAGCACTTCGTCGATTGCCGGTTCAGCAATAACCTGACCTTCGAGAAGGGCGAGATCGTCGTCATCGGCATTGAAAATGTCGTAAATGACGTACTGATCGAGATGGAAATCGTCGCGCAGACCGAGATCGGTGCGCAGCGTTTCTTCCAGCGACCGGCTTTCGACCTGAAAAGCCGGTTTTTTGCGAATAAATCGGCGGGTATTCATTTCTTTATTCTTCCTCCAGAACGGATCCAGCGAGCACAGCGGCTTTCTGCTCTTCCTTGAAGCGGGTGATGATTTCGGCCATTTTCGGATCGGCCAGCGCCAGCATCTGTCCAGCGAGCACAGCCGCGTTTTTCGCCCCGGCTTTACCGATGGCAACCGTAGCAACCGGAACGCCGGCCGGCATCTGAACGGTGGACAGCAGCGAATCCATGCCGCCTAATGCCGAAGTCTGCATCGGAATGCCGATGACCGGCAGAATGGTCGAGCTGGCGAGTACGCCGGCTAAATGCGCGGCACCGCCTGCAGCAGCAATAATGACCTGAATTCCCTTCTCAGCCGCTGTGCGCGACAGCTCGAGAACCGCATCCGGCGTACGATGTGCAGAAAGTACGTGGACTTCGTACGGGATTTCCAGTGCCTTGAGCTGATCCAGACACGCCTGCATGACAGGCAGATCCGAACGGCTTCCCATGACAACCAGGACTTTTTTATCGTTCATACATTTCCTCCCGCCCCTGTGGGCAATGAAAAAGCATGCCGGGTCTGTTTGAGCGGCATGCTGAAAATAGCGTTTTCGTTTTTACTTTTGTTCACTAAAGTCATGACCATAACCTTAATCCTCCAAAAGCCGCATGGGGTAACCCCCTTGCGAGGTTATGGTATGCAAAAGGAAAATTCTTTTCAACGGCATCTGATTGGGCCAGCCGGCAAAACAGGGAGAATTCGGGCAAAAAAACTGAAATCCCTACATTTGATCCTAAAATATACCGCTTACGTTTTTTATGAAAATATTTTCATAGCCGGGCGTTTTTCTTTTCCACACCGGTTTTCTTCCCGGACATCTCCGCTTTATCGACACCCTCAGAAAAGATTCGACAGAAGCCGCAGCACTTCCATTGGCCCAGACGGGCGATTTTTTTGTGAACCGGCTGAATCGGCCGTACGCCATTCCTGGAACAGGCCGTATACCAGACATCCTGCAAAAGGTTTTAAAGACCAGCTCAGAAATACCGTTCAGAATATAGAGAAGTCACAGAAGAGATCGGGAAAATCCAGAAAGTGATCGGGAAGATCCGAAAATCTGGAAAGAATATCGAATAGACATAAAACACATATGGATGCGGTTTACCGGTTTTGCCGCCTGTTCCCTCCTTTACCAATATTTCAAAGCCAGATTCCAAATGCGCAAAACCGGATAGCAGAGAGAGGAAAGGCACATCGGTCTTTTACTGAATTTCGTACTGAAATTTTTCCATACAACTTTCATGAAATCGTTTCATTCCTTTGCGGGTAATGGGAAATGAATGAAAAATGGAAACGGTCCAGCCAATCCAAACCGGGTTTGGTTGAAAGAAGATGGGGGCCGGCTATAATGTAGGCGTTTGTTAAGGAGGAACTATGGAAGAAAAAGAAATGCTCTATGAGGGCAAAGCAAAAAAAGTGTATGCCTGTGAGGATCCCGATCTGGTCATCGTCGACTATAAGGACGATGCGACCGCGTTCAACGGTCTGAAAAAAGGAACGATCAAAGGCAAAGGCGCCATCAACAACCGCATGACGAACTACCTGATGAAGATTCTGGAAACCAAAGGCGTTCCCACTCATCTTGTCGAAGAAATCGACGACCGCAAAACGGTTGTAAAGAAAGTGGATATCATCCCTCTCGAAGTCATTATCCGCAACAAAGCTGCCGGCTCGTTCTCCAAGCGTCTGGGCATCCCGGAAGGCAGCGAACTGAAATGTTCCACCCTTGAATTCAGCTACAAGGACGACGATCTGGGCGATCCGCTGATCAACTCCTACATGGCCCGCGCCATCGGAGCTGCAACAGAGGAAGAAATCGAAACCATCACCAAGTACGCATTCCAGGTCAACGAAGTGCTGAAAGAATTCTTTGCCTCCATCGGCATCGAACTCATCGACTTCAAACTTGAATTCGGTAAAACAAAAGACGGACAGATCGTTCTGGCCGACGAAATCTCTCCGGATACATGCCGCTACTGGGATATGAAGACCGGCGCACATCTCGATAAGGATACGTTCCGCCGCGACCTTGGCAATCCGGAAGGCGCTTATCAGGAAGTCTTCAAACGCATGGGGTTTGACGCCGAATGAGCAGCCATACAGAATACCAGTCCCCGCTTTCTCAGCGCTACGCATCGCCGGAAATGAAATATCTCTTTTCCGAAGAAAAGAAATTCCAGACGTGGAGAAAGCTCTGGATCGCTCTTGCCGAAGCCGAACAGGAACTCGGTCTCGATATTACCGATGAGCAGATCGCTCAGCTTAAAGAACACGCTAAGGACATCAACTACGAAGATGCCAAGGCCCGTGAGAAAATCGTTCGCCACGACGTCATGTCTCACGTCTACGCCTACGGTCTGCAGGCTCCGGAAGCCAAGGGAATCATTCACCTGGGCGCTACCAGCTGCTACGTCGGCGACAACACGGATCTGATCGTCATGCATGAAGGCCTCGAACTCATTCAGGCCAAAATTGCGGCGGTTCTTGCCCGTCTTAAAAAATTCGCCCTGGAATACAAGGACATGCCGGCGCTTGCCTTTACGCATTTCCAGCCCGCACAGCCGACGACCATCGGCAAGCGCGCTTCCTTATGGGCCCAGGATCTCGTCATGGACTACGAAGAGATCACCTGGCTGCTCGAACATAAGAAACTGCTCGGTCAGAAAGGAACGACCGGTACACAGGCTTCCTTCCTGGAACTGTTTGACGGCGATTCCAAAAAAGCCGCCCGCATCGATGAGCTGATCTGCAAGAAGATGGGCTACGATGACTGGTTTGCGGTAAGCGGTCAAACCTATCCGAGAAAATACGATACCCGCGTGCTGCAGGCCCTCTCTGGCATAGCGCAGTCCGCGCACAAGTTCTCCAATGACCTGCGTCTTCTCCAGCATAAGAAAGAAATGGAAGAGCCTTTTGAAAAAGGTCAGATCGGTTCTTCCGCCATGGCCTACAAACGCAACCCGATGCGCAGCGAGCGCATGGCTGCCCTGGCCAACTACGTTCTTGCGGATACGATGAACCCAGCTATTACTGCTTCTACACAGTGGTTCGAACGTACGCTCGACGATTCCGCCAACAAGCGCATCGCCGTAGCCGAAGCGTTCCTGGCCACCGATGGCATTCTCGACCTCTACCTGAACATCACCGACGGTCTGGTCGTTTATCCGAAAGTCGTTGAAGCTGACTTGCGCCGCGAGCTGCCGTTCATGGCGACCGAGAACATCATGATGGATGCGGTAAAAGCCGGAGGCGACCGTCAGGAACTGCACGAAGCTATCCGTGTTCATTCCATGGAAGCCGCTCGTCAGGTTAAGGAATTCGGCCGTGAAAACGATCTGCTCGAACGCATTGCGGCAGACGATCGTTTCCCGCTGACGATGGACGAACTCGAAGCCCGCATGAATCCTTCCCTCTACGTTGGACGTGCACCGGAACAGACCGAAGAGTTCTTCAAGAACGTCGTCGATCCAATTCTCGCTAAGCATCCGGAAGCCGAACAGCTCGATGCCGAGATCAATGTCTGATCGAAGGATCGTTCGGATCTGCGCGAAATCTCAGACTTAAAATCACCTGGCCCAAAAAACACTAACGTATAAAAAAGGAAACACCGGAGCATCCCCTCCTAGAATCTGGCCTGCGCCAGATCCTTCAGGATTGTTCCGGTGTTTTTGTGTGTATTCACGTGGTTCTGAGTGTGTGGGGTTGGGCCGAAATTTATGTGGACGAATTTCGCGGCTGCCCTTATCTCTGCGCTTTCGCGGAAACCTGACCAGGTTCGAGCGATTCCTTGAGATAGCCGATCATGCCTTCCTTCTGGGTCGGACTCATGAACTGTGCGAAATAGTCGTACATCGATACTACGGGGACGAAGAGGCGTGTCAGGGAATTCTTGTGGTAATCAAAACCATCTACGCGCAGAATTCCTTCACTGATCAGACGCCGGATGGCGGCGAGCAGTGTATTCCGGTTCAGGTTCGGGTTCGCCTCAAGAATATCGCTGAACGAAGCTGGTTTATCCAGCTTCCACAGGGTCATCATAATTTCGAATTCCTTTTTGGAGAGAATCTTGTTCATAGCGGTTACTTCCTTATTCCTTTATCTTTTTTTGCCAAGAAGAGCGAGGAGGGTCTTCTTCTGAGCCGTTAAAAACCACAGTATACTGAACTATAGTGCAGAGATGAAATGATTTGCCCAAAAATAAGATCTTACCTTTTAATACGTGTGACTATACATTCAGCTTCCTGTAATCTTAATTTTACGCTTATTATTTAAATCATTAAAGATTGTATTCCAAACAAAATGCTATGAAATCACAACTTATTAGGGCAATCTTCTGATTTTCATACAATTTTCTGGGAAAATATAATAGTAATATTTTTAAATACAGGAGGATCTATGATTACCTTTGGCTCTAAACCGGTTACACTCGAGGGCACGCCGATCAAAACCGGCGATACCTTCCCGTCATTCAAAGCGCTCGATGCCGACTTCAACGAAGTTGAACCCATGAGCAAGTCTGGCAAGACCATCGTGCTTGCGGTACCATCCATCGATACACCCGTCTGCTCGCTCGAGCTGGGCAAGTTCCTTCACTTCATGAATGGAAAACCTGAGGTCCGCGTGATCTCCGTCTCTCAGGATCTTCCCTTCGCGCTCGCCAGATGGAACCGCGATCATGAAAACGATCGGATCGAAACGCTCTCGAACTTCCATCTTGAAGACTTCAGTACCAAGACCGGCACGAAGATGAAAGAGAACGGTCTGCTCTGCCGCGCAGCCTTCGTAGTCGACGAAAACGGAAAGATCATCTATGACGAATACGTCTCCGAAGTCGCAAACGAACCGGATTATGTGGCTCTGCTCGAAGCTGCTGGCCTGCAGTAAGCGCGCTTCCCTTCTCAGCAATTTCTAATGCCTTACTGGCGTACAAAAAGCGGATCTCATTCCGCTTTTTTATTTGGTCTCTCTGGATGCAGCTGTTTTTCGCGGAATCCAGGGAGGGAGTTGATTTTTTTCGTATTGCAGCCAAAACTGACGATATGTTCTGCTGCATAACCCTGTAACGGATATGTCTTACGGATCAGCAGCTGGAGAAAAATATAAGCAGTCCGATTCGCGTACACAATCCATCTGCCCAGCAGCATAGAGAAATTTCGGACTGAACGATAGAAAGGAGTATCGCTATGGCTTTGCAATATACAAACACTCCAACCATGCCCGCAAAAAAGCCAAAGAAAACATTCCGGGAGCAATTTGACGAAGAAGTAACAAAATCCAGAGGTCTGGCGATCGCGGTCGATGCTGCTTCCGTAGAGAGTCTGCGCGAGCTGGATCACATCGTAGATCAGAACCAGATCGAAAACGTGATACTGATTCTTGGCACCTATTGGAACAATGGAGCCCCGAAAGCCGTTCTGGAAGAAGCTTTGCGTCTGGCGGTCAAATGGAAAGCGCGAGGAATTGGAGAGATTCGCCTGGTTCATTCCGTTGACTACCTTGGAAACGTCTATTGCTTTTATTCCAGGCCCGGTTCAAATCCTTTCATCGCATGTGTCGGCTCCGGAAATTTATGCATCCTGGATCCCCTCCCTGCCGCCGACTGGCCATACGAGCTGTCTATATCCACGCGAAAGCCAGAGGATCTCCAATCTCTGGAAGAGGAAATTCAGGAACTTGCTAAACCGGTCCATTCCGTCAATCTTCTGGATGTGCGACCAGAGCAGCTCACCCTGCTTACGTAGCATAGGCTGCCCTTCCTGGTCCAGATAAGGCTGTTTCCTCCCTCTTATCTTTGAACTCCTCTCAGCGCAAGAGAAAGATTCTATACAGAGAAAGAACCCTATATAGGAGCGCATCCAGCATCGCGTAACTGGTTTTCCTCCTACACTGCTTTCACCATTCCAAACAAAAAAGACGTCTCAGGAATGATTTCCTTTGACGTCTTGAATTTGAGATTTCGTTCTGCGATTAAGCGAGAGCAGCTTTAGCTTCTTCTACTACTTTAGCGAAGCCTTCTGCATCATGGATGGCCATTTCCGACAGCATTTTGCGGTTGATGTCGATGTTAGCCAGTCTCAGGCCGTGCATCAGTCTGGAGTAGGAAATATCGTTCATACGTGCAGCCGCATTGATACGAGCGATCCAGATCTTACGCATGTTGCCTTTCAGTTTACGACGGTCGTTGTAAGCGTATTTGAAGCTGTGCATTACCTGCTCATTCGCGGTTTTGTACAGAGTGTGTTTGCTACCAAAATAACCTTTCGCAAGCTTAAGGACTTTTTTTCTTCTTCTGCGGGAAACAATTCCGCCTTTTACTCTTGGCATATTCTATTCTCCTCCTGTTATCCTCAATTACTTCACAAGCATGTCTTTGATACGCTTGTAGTCAGTTGCGTCAACCATTCCGGCTTTGGCCAGATGACGTCTCTGATCTTTTGTCTTGCCGTGGAAACGGTGAGAAGTATAAGCGTGATGTCTTTTCAGTTTTCCCGATCCGGTCTTTTTCACACGTTTGGCCAGACCTCTGTGGCTTTTCATTTTTGGCATGATTTTCTCCTCCTTTTATGGTTTCTCTTTCGGCTCGCTGGCTTGCGCTGCCGGCTTCTTCTTCTGAGGAGCCAGCACGAGAGACATAGTGTTTCCTTCCAGGGAAGGCTTTTTCTCTACAAGGGCGATATCCTTCACTTTATCGAGAAAGTCGTTCATAATCTGACGTCCGACATCCTGTCGTGTCATCATACGTCCGCGGAATCTCATATCAATTTTGACTTTCATCCCCTGCTCGATCCATTTACGAGCCTGGCGGAGTTTCGTTTCAAAATCGTGCGTATCCACGACAGGCGACAGACGGAGGGACTTGAGTTCCACCACGTGCTGTTTCCGTTTGGCTTCCTTTTCTTTTTTCTGCTGCTCGAAATGGTATTTGCCATAGTCGAGAATTTTGCAGACGGCTGGACGAGCTTTGGGAGCTACGCAGAGCAGATCGAGATTCTGTCGATATGCGAGTTCCAGCGCTTCGCGCTTGGATTTGACTCCCAGCTGATTTCCTTTCGCGTCGATGACAAGCACTTCCCGGAAAGGAATCTTTTCATTGAACAGATCGTCATTTACGTTGTTCGGGGCTACTTTTCGATTATTGATAATTGAATACCTTCCTTTCATGAATCCATAAAAAAATGGGCGCAGAGCGCACCCTAATCCTGCTGGTTTCGAATTCTGATCGATTCCGAACTGGCATTAACCCATGCATCCGTATGCATCAGGTGAGAAGGGGCTTCTTCTTTCCATTTCTTACTTGGCAAGTTTATCAAAACCGACCTTTTGTGTCAAGCATGCGCCTCATTTTCCCATAAGAAAAGGGCGGCTGCCTCCCGAGAAATCCAATATCGGTTATTTTATCGCAACTCTCTGTTATGTAAAACCTTTTTATGTAAAACCTTTTCTGTACTGAGCGCAGCTGTATACGGTTACGGGATTTTCAGAGATTTTGCAGGAAAAACGCACCCATCCTCTGTGTTTCCCATTTTGTTTCCTGTCCAGTCCAGTTTCTGTGCGGCTTCTGACCGCCCGCAGCCTTCTCGCAAATTATTTTCCAAATAAAAAAGCAGAGATTCCATCCTCCCTGATATAGAGAGGGTAAGAATCTCTGCTTTTTGCGTGTGGAATTAAGGCTGCTTCAGGCAATCCTCCTTTACAGACCTCCCATAAAGACCGCCGCGATTTGGTCGCTTCGGTACGCCTCCCCTTCTTTTCCTGAAAGAGAATTTCTGGAAACTGGCTTCCGGATTTTTCAGCCGTACAGGCGAAATCGACGAAATCACAAATCCAGCCTGTATCGATCGTCTGAAAGGAGGAATACCCAGAGAAAGGGCGGCAAAGTTTAATCCCGGATTTCTTCCAGAGCTGCCGGATCCGGAAGTCTGCGCAGGGCAAGGAGTGTCTGATTCAGCTCCATAGCGGTTTCATTGACTTGCGCCTGCGATACAGAAGTACGAAGAATCTCTTTTGCTTCGCTCAGTTCTTCCTGCAGGGACGTCCAGTCTGCTTTGGCATAGCTGGCTTCCTTCAGCGTTTCGGCTTTGTTTACAGCCGTCTCTAATAAAGAAGGATCCAGAAGCTGTTCGAGCGCGTAGCTGAGCTGTTCGCTCTTTTCCTGAACGAGAGCCGGACGGGCGAATTCATTACGGCTGACGATCTGCGCCTGATCCAGGCGGTTTTTCAGATCGGTAAACTTCGCACTGCCATCGGTCTTCACATTTTTCGCCAGCTCAATGAGCGAATTGAGTTCCGTCTTATCGGCCGGTTCATACACGCGAAGAATCAGGAACGAATGCGGCTGTACGGTTACAAAAATGCGTCCGTCTTCATCCGGCTGAATTTCATCTGTACGGACCGTAACGTTTGCGGGACTGGTGAGGCTGTTTTCATCCGCCAGACCATTGGATTCCAGACGCTGCGCCTTGATCACTGCGTTTTCGACCGTTTCCGGCAGTTCGATCTGGATCTCGCGCGCATTTGTCGGATCCGCGTTTTCGATGGCGATGGAATAGTTGTGCTCTTCATCGCGGCTGGCCAGAACAGAAATGGAATTGACGTTGTTGGACAGCGTGTAATCCTGTGACAGGGAGGAATTGAGCAGTTCGGTTCCAAATCCGGCGTTGAAAATCTGGAAGACGTGCGCACTTGGCGTCGCAAAGTAACCGAAATTGCCTTTGCCTGTGGCCGTATCTGAGCCGGCCAGCGGCACAACCTGAATGACGGCCTGCTGCGTTGGACCTAAGGCATCGGCTCCGGATGTGTAGTAATCCGAGAGGCAGTGCTTCTGAATGTAGGGCGAGCCCAGTTCGGCATAATCCATAATGCAGCGGGCGACATACAGAGCGTGCAGCTGGGAACGCGTACGTCCGCTGGTGTTGTAGTAAATGCCAAATTCCGAAATGGCCGGGACTTTGTCTTCCGGCATCTGGTTTAAGTAGTTCACGACGCGGTTTCTGCAGTTTTGCGCTTTAGCCATCGCATCAAGCAGGAAAGCTTCATCTGAACTTTCGTTGACGGTTCCTGAGTAAGGATGAATCGTCATGCCGTCGTAAAGGTCCGCTTTGCCAAGCTGATTTTCGAGATTGACGAAGTTGACGTTTTCCCACGCGGTATAAATTTTCACGTCATGCTCTTTGGATTCCAGTTCATTGATGCGCGACTGGGTCTGGCTCATCGCTTCGGATACATCGTTAAAGCCGTCATGATCCACGCTGTAGGATGCGTATATGCCATGACCGCTGGCAGGAACGGCGCCATGGACTCCGTCTCCAAATGTGATTTCGCCTGTGGAATAGTTCAGCGTGCACTTCTGATCGTTTGGTCCGGCATTTTCAAGGGAATCGACAATCGTCCATTCCGTCGCGGAAGCCGCGTTCTGACCGACGTAGACGTGGGCACCGTTTTCCAGTGCCTGGAAATCCGGATCCATGCGGAGTTTTCCGTCTTCGTAAAGCATGGTGTTCGTATTGACGTGACGCAGCTGACGAACCATGTTTTTCGATCCGTCGGAGCGGGAGGCGTTTTCGTCCCAGTTGTCCGGGTTGGCCGCATAAATCCGGTTATAAGCGGTTGGCGCACCGAGGGTGAAGGCGTGAACCGCATCGGATCCGTCGGAACGGTAATCGATCCAGTAGCCCTGGGTCGTCTTGCCGTCGTTGTTAATGCCGTAGCACTGCTGGATTTCGTTTCCGATTTCAAAGAACTGTACGTTGTACGGTTCCGGATGGCCGTAATCGCTGCGCACCTTCGCCCAGTCGATGCCGCCGTTTGGATTGGTTCCGACTTTCGCATTCAGAAATTCAATCAGATCGGATGCGTCCTGCGCACTGCCTCTTGCCAGCGAGTACACATAAACGATATCGGAATCGACTTCATCGGCGAAGCTGGCAATTTCTTCGAGTCCGAAGTTGGGATCGATGCCGGTCTGTCTTCCATTGTTATAAAAGGCATGAACCTGTTTTTTGCGCTGTTCTTTTGGACCCAGCGTCGTTTTCCAGTTGAACAGGTTGGAAATGGATCCGCCGGGATAGCGAATCGATCCAAAACCTGCATCCTTGTAAAGCGTTTTGAACTCGTCCTTAACCTGCATCGTTTCGTCATCAAAGGTTCCATACGCGTTAAACGCATAGCGATGGTTGATGCCGAAAATGGAATCCGGATCGATCGTTCGAAGAATCTCGTCTTCCACATGCAGAATGGCCGGACGAGACTGTTCCGCATTTTGACATGCCGTTTTCAAGGTTTCGCAGGCGTTTTGGAGTTCATTTATGGATACCGTTTCGGGATCGAGCGCTTCCACTGCATCCAGCGCGTTTTGCACGGCTGTTTTTGCCGAGGGGCTCACTTTGCTGTCGTCGCAGAGAGTCTGTCCTTTTGCGATCCACTCTTCAAGATCCGTCAGAAGGAGTCCTTTTCCTTTCTGCGCGTACAGTTCGAGTACATCGGCATCCGAAAGCTTCGTGTCGTACACGCAAAGTTCATCCAGATCGCCGCGCAGACCGTGCGGGTTGGTTCCTGTATCGTTTTTATGGTGACCGATCCGCAGATCAAACATCTGATTCAGAACCGTATTGCCCAGATCCTTTTCACTGTCAAATTTTCCATTGATGTAGAAGCGAACTTTTTTCGCGTCCTGATCAAAGCTGATCGCGACGTGCTGCCACTCGCCTTTAGCAACCGTTCCTTCTGAGAACACATCCGTGGCGTTCAGATACGTGTGATAATGGCCGTCTGCGCGCAGCGAGAGAATCGTTCTTCCACTTCCCGTATGCTGAAGCAGTACGACAGACGATCCGTCCGCACTGTCCTGGCTTGGATCGTATTTGTACCATAAGGCGAAGGTCATGCGGCCCTGACCGGTATTGATATAGTTCGAGGCCTGCAGCCACGCATGCTGGGAAGGATCGGTCGGAAACCGATAAACCTGACCAAACAGGCTGTTTTCTGCCGAAGCGGTCTGCGCAGTAACTGCGGTAAGTGCGGTATGGGTACTCGTTTTGGACTGAAGCGGGGTATTCCCTTCAAAATCCCAGTAATCTTTCAGATGCTCGGCCGCCGGCATTTGTGCGGTGTAAGCGACGGCTGTATTTGGCGCAGCTTTTCTGGCGCTGTAATTTCTCTGAACTCTGCCGGTCGATCGGATCATCCTGACGGCCGAATCGCTGGATGACTGCACGGCAAAAACCGGCGTGCTGCTCAGCGAACTTAAAGCCAGAAAGGCGCACAGCAAGCTTTTTGTTCCTTTCCGTTTCATATTTTCTCCTGTATTCCTGAACTGGTTTTCGACGCATGTTTTTCTTTTTCTTTCGATCTGTATGCCCGTTTCCGATGAAAAAGCGCTGTCCATTCATTTTGACAGACGGCACAATTGCCCGTTTCATGCCGTCTTTTTGGCTGAGTGAGTCTTCTCAGTTCCGTCGGACTGCTTAGGAAAATTTCCGCGTCGAATTTTCCCATCCTGTGTAAGCTCTTTCAGTATACCGTATGGATTCTTTCGGTTCCGTTTGGCCCTTTATGGTTTTCGGTTTTCCTGCATTCCCTCAGTCCTTCTGAAATTCCGTCTGGCCAAAATGCAGCACGATTTTCCACATGTGAAACTGTACGGATCCTGTTCCTGTCTTTTTTAGTTCCGGATGAAAGGACGATTTCAAATCCAGAAATGTTAATATCTTTCTGACTGTCCTGAACGGACAGGATCGATTGGACACAGAATCGTTACAGTCCTGCGGGATTTAATGACCCGTTTCTTCTGATTTGGCCTCAGATTTTTCTGAGGTGTTTCTGTGTGTACAGGATCTGATTATTTAGAGTCCTCATTTATGCATCGATTTTCTCTGCGAATATTCATTCAAAACCGGAGACGCAAGAAAGGAGTTTTGCCATGTCTGTCTGCCTGTTTGATCAAGGCTGTTTTGAATTCGAGCGATGGCGTTCTGAAAGCGAAACCCATCGACGAAAGGAAGGTCGGGCGATATGAGTACGTCCTCTACGCTCCGTCTTCATCGAACCAGGCTGCCGCGATCCAAAGTCATCATGATTCTTCTGGAATCGCTGCTGATTCTGGCTTATACCATTTTCACTTCTGTTTTCTTCACAAAAACGACGATCATCGCGGTGTGCGGAACGCTCGTTCTGATCATCAACCTGCTTCGCCTGTTCTATTCCGAATTCCTGAACGGGGTGTTCGAGAAAATGTATCGCTGGCGCTGGCTGATTGCGGCGATTGTGTTTGTGGTTCTGCTCTGTTTCCAGATCCACACGTCCAACGCGGCCTGCTACATGTACTCGTTTACCGCAAATCCGGAAGTGGAACAGTCCATTTTAATGGGCCGTCCGCGTATTCCGCGGGCCGATGAGTATGCGGTACAGCTTCCGTATTACTTCTCCCAGTACTACAACGACTACGCCCAGATTTCCCATCAGATGTCGATCGGCGGTCAGGATATGATCGTCGGCTACAACTCCCCGGTTCTGTCGCTCTCCCTGATCGGCAAGCCGTTTGTCTGGGGCTACATTCTGTTTGGAAACGCCTACGGCATTTCCTGGTACTTTTTGTCCAAAACGATTCTGATGGTGATGGTTTCGATCGAGATGTTCCACATCCTGACGAAAAACAAATACCTTTCCGTTTTTGGTGCGATTATCCTGACGTTTGCGCCGGGCATGCAGTGGTGGTTCTCGCCCCATTTCTACGATGCGATATTCTGGGCGAGTACGCTCTTTGTGGTCGGTTACTGGTTTTTCCGCGCGCAGGGCTTGAAAAAATGGGCCTTCACGCTTCTGGCTATTGCATCGTTAGACGGCTTTGTTCTGGCCCTCTTCCCTTCTTTGCAGGTTCCTTGCGGACTGCTCGCCTTCTTCCTAATGTGCGCCTGTCTTTATCGGGATAAAGATGAGCTGGAATGGAAAAAGAGCAACATCTGGAACGTAATCGCGGTCATCGGCGGTCTTTGCATCGTTCTGGTGCCGACACTGCTTTCGGCAAAAGATGCGCTGATGATGGCCAACGATACCGTTTATCCGGGCGATCGCGTCGTTCATGGGGCGACCGGCGCACCGTGGATGCTGTTTATCAACCCGGTCAGCCTTTTGCAGACGTATACCGATCCGGATCTGCTTAACAACAGTGAAATCTCGAGCTTTACGCAGTTTGGCGTTGCCTGCTGTCTGTACTATCCGTATCTCTTCTACTGGCTGAGAAAGAAGAAAGACCGCTCCCGCTGGATCGGAACGGTTCTCTTCCTTTCCCTTTTGTTCCAGGCGTTTTATCTGCACTTTGAAATCCCGGTATGGCTGGCGAAAGTGACTCTGCTTTCTTCCTGCAACCGCATGCAGACCGTATTTGGCTATACCGGCACGATTTTTACCGTCTGGACGATTTACAAAGTGCAGGACACCAAGTTCCCGCACAAAACGCTCTCCGGCTTTGTCGCCTGCGCCATTTACGCCGTTCTTGCCGCTATGGTTACGCATTACATGATCCTGCCCAACTTCCTGCGGCTGTTTGGATCGCGAGCCATGTTCTATGT
>NZ_JBKXLD010000058.1:0-14687 GCF_047010065.1 Allobaculum sp. | reverse complement strand
TAGCGTATCTAATATTCAGTCTCGCGTATACCCGTCGATTGTTTGACACTTACGTATAGCCGCTGGGCTTCGGCATCTTCATTTTCTTCCCGTTCGCAAAGAAAACCCCTGCGGTCCGGTTATGTCCGGTCAGCAGGGGTTTGGCGTTTCTTATGGAAAATCAGGCTTCAGGGGTTACGTGTTTCTCGTTCCATGAGTTGAGAAGATCTTTCAGAGATGGAATGGTGGAGAAGGTATCGATCGAGTAAACGAAGGCACAGTCGGTGTACAGATCCGAGCCGAGAACCAGATCCAGATCGTCGTAGTAGTAACGGGGGTCGATGATGGTAATCGATGAGAAATACGGAAGGAGATACTGGATCATGCTGTTGGCATAGGAATCCTTGAACAGCAGCAAAGTCCGATCGGTCTGGGCATCGGTATCGATCCGTATGCGGGACTGGTTGGCGCCCAGGAAAACCTGATACTGATCCTTGGTTTTCAGCGCATCCTTGTTATAGATCGAAGACGACTGCGTACCGTCCGCCCAGGTCACAATGTAGCCCGGGTTGTTTTTGGATACTGCGATTTCGATACGGTCTTCCAGACCGACGGATCCGGTTTTGGACGCGAGCGTTCCTTCGAACGTATCGGAAACCGGCATGCGATCGAAATCTTCGGGATTGGGCGCGATGCCCATGGAATTCAAAAGCTGAATCGACGCAATCGCCGCACCGAGAGAAGTCCAGTGATGGTCAGTTCGATAGTAGATGTATTCGTTTTTCTGATCGCTTAAGCCGGAGCGGACATCTACGCCGGCCGGTCCGTTCAGCGACGAATAGATCAGATCGAACGATGGATTCACATCGCGCGCCTGCGCATCGAGCGGCAGTTTCTGCGGCTGAATGGTGGCGGCAGATGGTGCTGTCAGCACGTAGCAGGGAATGCCCTGCAGGGAAGAAAACTGATTGATCGCATCCACGCTGGAGCGGATAAGATCTTCATTCGCCTCTTCCGGATTCGCGAGCAGCGCTCCTTTTCCGAGAAAAACAGAATTCAGCTCACGCTGACCGGACAGCTTTCGAATCAGATAGTTCGCGTGAAAAAACGTATTTCGGCCGGGAATCTGGTCCGTGAACCAGGTGTTCATTTCCTCGCCGGTTTTTCCGGTTTGCAGCGCATTCAGCGACCAGTCTGCACCCCTGGCCAGCGAACGGTTTTCAACATCGGAAAACGAGCGGTCGGGCTCAATGAGGGAAAGGACAAGCATTCCCGCCAGAAGAACGCTCATCGAGGGAACCAGATAGGGATTGGTTCTTTTCTTTTTCTTCATTGGGAAGTCTCCTTTCTAAAACGCCGCATAGAGGAAGGTCTGCGCCGTAGCGCTCACCAGGAACGATACGCAGATCAAAAAGACAAGGCACCAGCTGACGGTAACCAGAACCGAGCTGGCTTTCGGGAACAGGCGATGAACCAGACGGCCCAGATAGACGCTCAGACCCGAAGAAAGCACAATCGCAAGGATCAGCAGGAAAATGGACTGACAGAGCACAAACAGCGCGTCTGCGTCCGCAAAAGACGATACGCCGATAAAGAAGTAACGGCCGATGACGGAAAGTCCGCCAAGCAGCGTCGGCGAGAAGAAGAAGGTCCAGCCGATCAGCTGCGTCAGCACGAGATAAATATGACGAACCCAGTGCGGCATCTTCTCCATGAACTTGTTGATCCACTGGTTTTCCGCCAGAATCAGAGCGCCCTGATACAGTCCCCACACCAGGAACGGAAGGGTTGCTCCATGATACAGGCCGGTCAGTACCCACACCGTCAGGACGTTCAGAATCCAGCGCGTATGACTGACGCGGTTGCCGCCCATCGGAATGTAGACGTACTGCCGGAACCAGCTGGTCAGTGAAATGTGCCAGCGTCTCCAGAATTCCTGAACGGAAAGCGCCATGTACGGCAGGGAGAAGTTGGGATCGATCGTAAAGCCAAAAAGCGAACCGATGCCGCGAGCCATGCGGGAATAGCCGGAAAAATCGAAATAAAGCTGGAAAAAGTAGGCAAATCCATACAGCAGGGAACCGACCCAGCTCGTATTGCCGGCCAGGGCCGCAAAGATCAGAGCAAAGTTATCCGCAAGGATGACTTTACGAAAGAGCCCCTGTAAAAACAGCGTCATGCCGTCGAACGTCTTCTGTCTGGATGTCGGATGATCTTCAAGCTGTTCCTTCATTTTGGCGTAATGGGCAATCGGTCCCATGTTAATGCGGCCAAAGAACGCGGCGAAGACACCGAATTCCACAAAGGAAGCCGGTGCTTCGGCTCTTCCGTAATAGACGTCAAACAGGCAGGACATGCAGGAGAACATGTAAAACGAAAGTCCCATCGGCATCAGAGACGGCAGGCGCGAAAGCGTTGGGCTTAAAAAGCCAAACCAGACGCCGATATAGCGATAGAACAGCACGATGAACAAATCCACGCCAATGGCTGTCCAGAGCATGATTTTGCTCGTGTGTTCGTCTTCGCTGGCGCCGATCGTATGGGCAGCTCCATAGTTCCAGAGCAGAATGATCAGAAGCGTAAGCAGAGACGTCAGACCGCCCCACGCGTAGAAGAGCAGGGAAACGATCAGAATGTAGAGATTGGCCAGGTGCGTACGGCTGACATAGCGATAGAGCAGCCAGACGACGGGCAGAAAGCCAAACAGAAAGGTCAGATCCGTAAATACCATAAATCCATCATCCTTCCTTTAAGGCCAGTTCAAACGTCGACTGGATCTGTTCCGGATGGTCGCCGGTATAGTAAAGTGCGTAGTTGTCCTGGACATCGACCAGGGCGTTTTCCATCAGGCCGGCCTGTTCAGGGGCATAGCCCGAATAAATGTCATGCTGGGTGGAGATGCGGGACTCGACCGCCTCTTCAAATTTCTGCGCCTGTTCCGGAGTGGAAAAACGTACGAGCACCAGTTCGCTGGCGGACATGGCGTCGTCCACACGGTACATGGCCGCATTCTCGAATTCATCCGGATTGAGATTGATGTAGCGGCGAATTTTTGACGCCGATACTTCCGGATAGACGGCGGAATCAAGCGTTTCGGTGAGTTTCGCCTGAACGGTTTCAAAAGGGACTTCGGAATGAATCTTTCCGCCAAAGAGCTGAAAACCGAACAGCGCAAGCAGCAGAACCAGAGCCGCGCCCTGTAAAAACAGATAGCGTCTGGATTTAGAGGAAGACTGAAAATGCATGGGCAGGCTCCTTTCGCTAAAACAAAAACAGGGAAAACAGTCCGTAAGGACTGAAAAAGGTCAGAATCCGCATCCAGTCCAAAGGGAAAAGGAAAGCGGAATTTCAGAAAGATCCAGAAGGTTAATTCATGCCGGCCATGATCATGTTCTGGGCCCATTCGGGGTAGAAGCTGGTCAGAAAGTGAATGCCGTCGCGTTCATAAATGTTCGCGTGTCCGCCTTCGCTGAGGGAATCGTTATCCACATACGTCCAGCCGCGGCGTTCGCACATTTCCCTGATCTGCCGGTTGTAATCATCGATCTTCGTCCAGTGCGGATTCTGTTCTGTCTGTTCTGGAGAAGCGGAAATGATCGAGTTGATAATGATCTGCGTATTGGGAGAAACCGCGAGAATCTTATCGATGTTTTCTTCATAAATTTCGGCATAGCCGTTGTCGCCGCGATCCGCGCCGACATTGAGTTCCATATCGTTTACGCCATAGGAAAAGTAAATTTTCTGCGGCTGAACCTGAGCAATCTGATCCACAAAATCGGGAATGTTCAAAATCGTATCGCCGGCATGGGCGTCGACCTGTTCGGCGGGCAGGAAGCTGTACGCTTCAAAACCGTACATGCGGGAATCCCCAAGAAGCAGAGAATTGCCAAAAAGGGAGAAGATCGAGCTCTTCCCGGACTGAACGGCTGCCAGCATCCGCTCTCTTCGCCGTTCGGAAAGCGAAGAGGAGAGGTCCTTAGTATCTTTTGTCGCCTGCGCTTCGAGATAGTCGCGGCCGGCTTTCAGATCGCTGTTGGGACGCGATAAAAAGAAGACGGCAGTCCCGATCAGAATGCAGGCAGCCAGAAAGACGGGCAGACCAATTCTGGAAAAGCGGGAGCGGCTGGATTTTTTATCGGCAGCCGGTTTCTTTTTTTTCGTGCGCGCAGAAGGCGATGCCGCATTCTTATTCTGTCTCATACACACCTCATCAAAATCTATATCGACTGGAGTTTCTTTTAAATTCCAGATTTATACAAAACCAAAAAAATGGGAAACAAAAAGATGGCTGTTCGCCATAAATTTGCCGATTCCTGAACGGAAAGAACGGAAGGCGACGGGATAAGTTTGAAAAAGGCGCGCTTCCGTTTTCGCCAGAAACTTCTGTCGAAAAAAGAAACAGTCGCCAAAAAATTCGTATTCGCGTTCCTTGCTCATTATCGCATATTTCCAGGGACTTAGCCGTCCCGATACGGCAAAAAAGAGGGAAGCGCCTTCGGTTATCAAACGAAGGAACACATTCGCCAGACCAGTGGAAACTTCGTGCGCTTCCAGGCCGGTTCCGTTTGAGTGATCGGCTTTGAAATTGCCCGGAACTGTTGATTTCCTTATCGGATCTGGACAGCATGTACGCTCATTATAGGGGATCCGTACGGGAAAAGAAGGTCAATCTCCGGTTTTCTCCAATTCCCTTTCGAAAACGGGTAAAGCGCAGAACACCGTTCTCAGTACGGTTCCTGCGCGCTCGTCTGTACGGTCAGCTTGTAGTACGTGCGGGCGGTCAGCTTATAAATCAGATAGTAGACCAGCGAGAACACGGCGAAGCAGAGAATGGAGATCGTATAAAACAGACGATCCGGAATTCTTGTCATGCCCGTAAGAATCAGCCGCAAAATCGGCAGAGCGAACAGCGTATGGATCAAGGCCACATTTAAAGGCAGAAAGAACAGAATGCGCGTCTGCCGGGTAATCAGCCTGCGCAGTTCCTTTCGCTCAAAGCCGAGGTTTTGCAGGATCGTAAAGCGTCTTCGGTCTTCACTGCCTTCGGAAAGCTGCTTGTAGTACATGATCAGAATCACCGCAAGCATGAAGAAGGCACACATGTAAATGCCGAGCAGAAACAGCGCGTTAAAAAGCTCCATGACGTCACTTCGATAGGACGTCCGAAACTGACAGTTAACACGGAAGGCATCCGAGTAAACCGCTGGATCCAGCCGTTTCGCAAATTCTTCTTCCAGGTGCTGCTGGAGGACGGGATCGTCCGCGCCGGGAAAATCGATCAGAACCTGCCAGCGCTGATTTTGCGAATCCATCGTTTCCGGAATATGTCCGGCGTAAAGATAGCGGGACATCAGATAGGCAGGGATAGTTCCTTCCAGCGTTTCGATCAGGCTGTCGTCTTCCACAATTTCATACATTGCCGCCATCGAATCGGATCCGGAAGCTTCTGTCGCGGCGCTGCTCAGCGGAATATACAGCTTCAGCGGGTCCGGCTGGACGGCTGTTTCGGTCAGCGCCAGCAGCTGACCGTCCTTAAGGGAAAGATGCGTTCCATTCATGCGATTCAGATCGTCAAGGTCGAGTATGGCCACATACTGGTCGGAAACATCGGCACAGAGCATCCATGCAGTGTGCAGGACGTGCACGGAAGACGCATCGATCGAAAGGTCCTGAAGAATGTCTTTGGAGTCCTGTTCAAGCTGCGTGCTGTCAAAAGCCAGCGGTTCTTCACTGAGCAGATCGATATCCACTTCGACAGGCGCAGGCATGACGGCCTGCACATTCATTTCCATGCCCGTCACCAGCGACAGTGTGGAGGACATGGTCACAATGAGCATGGTCGACAAAATAGCGATATTGGCCAGCGCCCATGCGTTTTTGCGCAGACGAAATTTCTGTATGGACAGCGAGACAAAATGGTCCGGCGTGTAATAAAACCGTTTCCACTTCTGAAGCAGGCTCAGAAACGCCTGAGCGCCATACAGAAAGGTGAGCCAGGTGCCGATAATGACGAGAAAGACCGCCGCAAAAAACAGGAAAAGCGCCGCACTTGGAGACTCGGTCAAAAGCGCAATGAGATAGCCGCTCACCAGACAGGCGAGCCCCGCCAGAGCGGCGATCCAGTGGGTCCGGCGGCCGCTTTGCGAGACGTGAGAGGCCTGCATGGATGCCAGCGGATCGCTGCTCCACAGCTGCAGAAACGACCACAGAAAAAGCGCCCCGTAACAGAAGGCGGTCCAGCAGCACAGACCGCGCAGGCCGAGCGGGGAAATGTGCAAAGACGTCAGAGGCAGCACTTCAATCATGCGGCAGATGAACAAATACAGAATCTGATCAAAGCTGACGCCAACGAGCAGAGAAGCCGGTACGGTCACCAGAGCAAACAGACCCAGCTGATAAAACAGAATGCGGTAGAGGTGGCGCTTCTCCATGCCAAGCACCATCATCAGGCCGTTCTGTTTCTGGTTGGCCGAAATCCAGGCGGAATTGAGATAGAAGAAAAGAATCAGAGTAAAAAAGATCAGAAGCGGCAGTTCGAGGAGGAGCATTTCCCGATACCAGGAAATGCCGTAAATCGGTGAGGCTGAAAACATCGGGTTTTCGATCATCGACAGGACGGAATACACCATGGCGCCCATAAGAATGCCGCCGCCCGCAAACGGGACGGAAAGCCTGTAGTTTTTCTGAATGAAGTGCAGGGCGAGATGGAGATAGAGACGTTTTTTCATAAACCGTGCTCCTGACGGTTCATTAAAAGCAGTGCGTCCGTAATTTTCTGGGCAAACTCGCTCTGGCTTTGCCCCCCGCGGTAAATCTGATGGAAAATGCGGCCGTCGCGAATGAACAGCACCCGGTTCGCAAAACTGGCGGCCATGGCGGAATGCGTCACCATGACGATCGTCTGGCCGCGCGCATGAAGCCGCTCAAACAGCTCAAGCAGCTGATGCGAGCTCGAAGAGTCGAGCGCGCCGGTCGGCTCATCCGCTAAAAGCAGATCGGGATTACAGATGAGGGCTCTGGCCGCTGCGGCCCGCTGTTTCTGTCCCCCGGAAATTTCAAAGGGGTATTTATTGAGGATGGACTGAATGCCAAGTTCATTGGCGATGGAGCGCATTTTTTCTTCCATTTGCGCCGGAGCTGTGCGGTTTAAAACAAGCGGAAGCAAAATGTTGTCGCGAAGGGTAAAGGTATCGAGCAGCGCGTAGTCCTGAAAGACAAAGCCGAGATGATTGCGGCGAAACGCGCTGCGCTTTTTTGCGGAAAGGGAATAGAGATCTTCGCCATCGATCAAAACGCTTCCGCTCGTCGGAGCGTCGAGCCCGGCGAGAATATGGAGCAGCGTAGATTTTCCAGATCCGCTTTCGCCCATGATGGCGGTAAATTCGCCGCGCTCAATGGAAAAGCTGACATCCTGCAGCGCCAGCGTACTCAAAGAGGAAAAAGACGAACGATAAATTTTCTGAACATTGCGTACATCCAGTAAAGCCATGTCTTTCTCCTTTCTCTTCTGGACACCGGGCTGCCGCTTTCAGGCAGCTTTGGCTTTTTCCAGAGTCTTTCCTGCATGCAGACAGGCAAATAAGCAAATGCAATTATGCAAAAATGATTTTTCATTTAGGGGATCAGTCGCTGATCCAGGAGCTGACCGGGAAAGTCAGCCGCACATCCAGACCGCAGGGCCCCGGCAAAGGCGGTGCTGGTGAGCAAGCCGGTGCATTCGGATCCTGCCGACGGACAGTGCTGTCCACCCCTTCATCCAGATCTTCTTCCCCTTCGACATCGCTGTCGTCTTCGGGTGCATCGAGATAGACCAGCGGACAGCTGCGGTTTTCGAGTTCAATGGAAATGGAGAGCTGATCGCAGACTCCTTTGACCAGAAACAGGCCCAGACCGCTCGAAGCGGACATGTGCGTTCGGCCGTTTTCGCCGGTAAAGCCTTTTTCAAAGACGCGGGGCAGATCCGATTCTGGAATGCCCGGTCCTTCATCCCGGAGGATGCACGTTGCCCCCTCGGAAACGATCTGAATGACGGAAAAGTCCGGGGCGTATTTCAGGGCGTTGGACAGAAGCTGCTCAAAAATAAAGGTCGCCCACTTCTGATCGGTACACACTTTTTCGCCGCGCAGATCGGTTTCCAGACGGATGTGCCGCCGAATGAACATTACGGCGTTTTCCCGCAGAACGGGACGGATGATGGATTCGAGAGAATACCAGCCGATCTGAAAATCGCTGCCTTCCATGCGTACGTACGCCATGGCCAGCGAAATACAGGAATCGATGCGCTGGCATTCGCGGTCGAGCGCGTCCGCATGCAGCTCGGGCAGTTCGAGCTGCAGATGCAGAGCGGAAAGCGGCAGCTTGATCTGATGCGCCCACAAAGAAAAGTAGTCCTGCATTTCGGTACGCATCTTCTTTTCCTGCGTCGACTGCTTCTGCATTTTTTCTTTCTGGTCCGCCATCTTTTTCACGCAGGCGTCCACTTCGACTGGATAGAGCGAAGGGTCAAAATCTTCGGCCTGAAGCAGATGCCGGATGCGGTGCAGACGGCCTAAATAAAACCCGCACCAGATGATCAGAGCGATCGCACTGAGCATGAGATACAGAATGGCGGGTTCAACCGGCAGCTGATACAGCCACAGTAAAGCGGCCATTAAAAGGCCGCTGACCAGCCACGCGGCAAAGAGCAGACGGTTTTCGCGCAGCATGATTTTTAAGTAGTCCCAGTACTTGTGTTCCATAAATGCGCCTTTCTTCCTTTCTGCTCCATTTCCGTTTTGGCTTTTACTTTACGGCTTCCAGAACCCAGAAGCCTTTTTCGCGCAGCGGGCGTTCGACTTCAAAGCCGAGCGACTCCAGATAGTCCACAGCGCTCTGGGCGCCATGCTGCTTGCGGATGACAATATACAGCGTGCCGCCTTCCTTTAAGTGGTCATACGCCTGCGCAAACAGGGAATAGATGACGGTTTTGCCCGTACGAATCGGCGGATTGAGCACGATCGAGTCATACAGCGCGTCGTTGATGTGACCGGCTTCCATGATTGTTCCGTCAACGTGATTGGCTGCATAGTTTTCTCTGGCCAGATGGCAGGCCTGCGCGTTCGGATCGATCCCGGTAATTTTGCACGGGTGAAAGCGGGAAAGAATCACGCCGATGCCGCAGCCCAGATCGAGGATGTTTTCCCCCAGATCGGCCGCACGGTGCTCAACAATGTACTCGCAGAGAATGCGCGTTCCGGTATCGAGCCTGTCCTTGGAAAAGACGCCGTCGGAAGAGAGAACGCGAAAGGACTGTCCATTCAGCTCAAAGGTAAACGGTGTTTCGGTGCGATCCAGATTCGGATCGTTTTCATAATAGTGAGACATAAAAATCTCCTTTCCATACGCCCTGTTCCTGGAAGAAGAGGGCTGAATTCAGCCGACTGAGAAGAAGATCGGACTTTGTTTTCAGTTTGGCGTCTTTTCGGGTAATTCTCAAAAATATCTGCCTGAGCAATACGGACTTTCCGCACGCCATGAGAAATGGAGAGGATCTTTTCGCATCCCGTACGTCCAGTATGACCAGAGAAACGAAAGAAAAGCGCCATTCTCTCAAAAAAGAAAGGATAGCCCGCAAAGCGCGGACTATCCTTGAAATTTCTTAACGACAGATGAACTAGTCCTGCGGACGGGTTACCTTGAAAATCTGGGCGCCCAGAGCCGGAAGCTGGACGTTGATGCGCCAGGGCTGGCCTTCGAGCGGGAGATGGAACGCGCGCAGAACCTGCGGCTGTTCGTTTTCAATGCGTCCGCCAAAGCGGGACCACTGCGTATTGATGACTTCCTGATACATGCCCTGGAACGGAACGCCGAACTGGAGCGTGTACGGGTTGGTGGAGAAGTTGATGATGAAGACGAAGACATCCTTCGAACCCTTGCGCATGAAGGAGAAGGTGTTGTGATCGGAATCATCGGCGTTGATCCACTGGAAGTTGGTCGGATCGTAGCCGTAGAAGAAGGCGTCGTTTTCGGTGCATACGCCGGTCATTTCCGCGAAGAAGCGTTCGAACGAAGAATGCATCGGGTACTTGCGCAGGAACCAGTCGCAACCTTTCTGCTCATCCCATTCGCGCAGCATGCCGAGCTCGTTACCCATGAAGTTCAGCTTCTTGCCAGGATGTCCGAACATGTACGTGTACAGCGCGCGGGCCTGTGCGAACTTGTCTTCGTAGCTGCCCCACATCTTGTCGACGATGGTCGCTTTTCCGTGAACGACTTCATCGTGGCTGAGCGGCAGAATGAAGTGTTCGGAATAGAAGTATGCCATCGAGAAGGTGATGTCGTTGTGGTGCCATTTGCGGTAGATCGGGTCGAGCTTGAGATACTTGAGGGTATCGTTCATCCAGCCCAGGTCCCACTTGTAGTCAAAGCCAAGACCGCCGTCGAGAGTGGACTTACAGACGTTGGGGAAGTCGGTGGAGTCTTCCGCAATCAGCATGATCTTGCCCTGGTATTCGGAGTTCAGCATGTAGTTCATGCGCTTGATGAAGTCGGTCGCGCCTTTGTTTTCCCCCATCATCTTGTTGCCTTTCCAGAAAATGGCATTGGAGATGGCGTCCATGCGCAGACCGTCAAAATGGTATTCCTTCAGCCAGTAGTTGGCTGCGGACATGAGGAAGGAACGTACGGTTTCTTTCCAGAGGTCGAAGTTAGCGGTGCCCCATTCGGAGTTGGCGTCTTCGGGCTTGGAGTATTCATACAGCGGCGTGCCGTCAAAGCTGGCAAGCGCGTAGGCGTCTTTTACAAAGTGAACCGGTACGAAGTCCATGATGACGCCGATGCCGGCTTCGTGCAGACGGTTGACGAACTCTTTCAGTTCGATCGGGGTGCCGTAGCGGCTCGTTACCGCAAAGAACGCGGAAACCTGATAGCCCCAGGAACCGTCAAAGGGGAATTCGGAAAGCGGCATGACTTCCACATGAGAGAAATGGTACTTCTTGCAGTGCAGAATCAGCTCATCGACGATGTCGCCGTAATGAACGAAGAGCCCTTCTTCGTTCTGGCCCGGATCGTTTTCGAGTTCTTCGACACGAATGTTCTTGTCGCGCCAGCTGCCGACGTTCATTTCATAAATGGAGACGGGAGAATTAAACCCTTTGTTCCGGTTTTTCATCCATTCCTGGTCCGTCCAGCCGTCAAAGGCAAGGTCGGTGATAATCGAATCATGATCGGGACGCAGCTTGGCCTGGAAGGCAAACGGATCGATCTTGTTATTGATCTGACCGTTCTTGGACGTGATCTGATAGAGATAGGCTTCTCCCGGCTTCGCGTTTTTTACGGTAGCCGTCCAGACGCCGTTCTCATCCTTTTTCATTACATCTTCTGTTTCGTCCCAGCTGTTGAAGTCGCCGATGACCGAAACGGCTTTGGCATTGGGGGCATATACGCGAAAAGCGATCCCGTCGTCCGCGGCATGCGCACCGAAATATTCGTAGGCGTTCAGTTCCCGCCCCTGAAAAAAAGCGGTGAGATCCATGGTTTTCATAAATGTCCTTTCTCAATCGGCTATCGGACAGCCAAGGGCAGGCTGCCCGACCGATTTTGTATCTTTTCCTGATCATATTAATGAACGAAAAAGCCAAAATTCGGGAATTTGGCTTTTTATTAAGCGTTCTCTTTTTTGAATATTCTCTTGTTTATTGTAGCGGAAAATGAAGGAATGTGAAAAGAGACAACAAAAGGGATCTGCCGGTCTCAATGCGCCATAAAACATTTTTTAAGGGCTTTCAGACGGTTCGGGCCAGAGAGGTCAGGGGTTATCGGGCGTTCGAATTGACAGGATCTTTCTTCAGAGCATCCGCACTGGATTCCTGGCTGGAAAAACCGTTTTCTGCAGGGGATTCCAGAGACGGGCCCGGCATATTGTGGAGGCGCAAATCGGGATGATCGCTGGCGGCATCTTCGCGCAGAACCTGCTCGTATTCCGTAAGAATTTCATCGAGTTGGGCATACGTCGTGATTTTGGAAAGGCGATCCTTGTAGGCGTGGCTGCGCGGCAGTCCCTTGAGATACCAGCTGGCCAGACCGCGCATCTGCGACAGCGCCACCCTCTCGGGCAGATCTTCGCAAAGGTAGTGGGCATGACGCCGGCAGGCATCCATGCGCATGGACAGCGTGAACGGATGGGATGTCCCGTTAAAGTAGTCGGCGCATTCCTGAATCAGATACGGATTGCCGACCACGCCGCGGCCGATCATGACGCCGTCGCATCCGGTTTCTTCCATCATGCGGACGGCATCATCCACGCTCAGTACGTCACCGTTGCCGATGACCGGAATGGACACCGCGTCCTTGACCTTCTTAATCCAGGACCAGTCGGCTTTTCCTTCGTACATCTGGGCGCGTGTCCGGGCGTGCAGCGTAATTGCGCTGGCCCCGGCGGCTTCCATGGCTTTCGCCATTTCGACGCAGTTGATCGAGGACGAGTCAAAACCCAGACGCATTTTGACGGTGACCGGCTTCTGGACCGCATCCACGATAGCGCGCACGATCTGGCTGGCGTAATCGATGTCCTTCATTAGATAGCTGCCGGCTTTTGCCTTGATGACTTTGTTGACCGGGCACCCCATGTTGAAATCGATGATGTCGCAGTCGGTTTCCTGATCGAGAATTTTTGCCGCGTGAACGATCGTGTCGATATCGTGGCCGAAAATCTGAAAGGAAACCGGATGATCATCCGCTTCGCACGCCAACATGCGGCGGGTTCTGGCGGAATCGTAGTACAGAGCCTTGTCGGAAACCATTTCGTTGCAGACAAGCCCGGCTCCGAATTCACGCGCAATGCGCCGGAAGGCCCGCGTCGAAACGCCGGCCATCGGGGCGATGACGATTGGAGAGGGCAGCTCAATTTCCCGAATCTTCAGCGACATGGGACTCCAGTTCTTCGGTTTCTTCGAGATGCTTCTCGGTATCGTTGAGAATTTCACGCAGTTCGTGTTCGTTGAAGTGATACGTGCTGCTGCAGAAATTGCAGGTGACTTCGGCACCGTGGTCTTCTTCGATCATGGCTTTGATCTGATCGGGCGCTACAGTATGCAGCAGACCGGCGGTCTTTTCCTTCGAGCAGGTGCACTTGAAGGAAATCGGGATCGTTTCGAGCACTTCGGTATCGTCAAACAGGTCTTCGGCCAGAAGCGCCAGAGAGGCGTCATCGTAATCCTGAATGATGGCCGTCATCGGTTTAAGGCCGCTTAAAACGTGCTCGCAAATGCGGATATTGGTATCGTCCGCATCCGGCATCATCTGCAAAACGAGCGCGCCGGCAGCGAGCACTTTGCCTTCTTCGTTCATGCGAACGCCGACGCTGACCGCAGTCGGGGTCTGTTCACTCAGAGTGAAGTAGTAGGCGAAGTCCTGACCGATTTCTCCGTTCTGGAGTTCTACGGTGCCGGACCAGTTTTCCGACATCGAAAGGTCCTTGGTTACGGTCAGCGTACCTGGCAGACCGATCAGGCTGCCGGCGGTTACGTTGGGATCGCCGTCCAGGCCGGCTTCCGGGTTGTCGACAAAGCCGCGGACGGTACCGTCGGCCTGCGCATCAACGACGATGCTGCCCAGTTCGCCCTGGCCCTGGATGTTGATCGTTAACATTTCTTTTTCGCTTTTCAGCATGCTTCCCATGATGGAAGCGACAGAGAGCACACGACCAAGAACATCTGCGCTTGGCGTGCTCATGCGGAAGCGGTCCATCGCTTCCTGAACCAGATCGGTCGTCCGGTTAATATACAGGCGGACATGGCCGTCGAGAGCCATGGCTTTGACAAGAGAATCTTTCATGTCTGTACCTCTTTTCTATGCATTTTGTATCCGATTTTAAAACTTCGACTAAACGCGCCGGGCACGACGCGTTTTCGATTTCATGAAGCCTGTACGCATAAAATCGTATGTAAACCATACGGATTCAGACAGGCTTTTATATTTCTTTATTATAGTCAGTTTCTGCTAACACTCCGTTTGGAAAGCCTGATCGAGCCGCTAGGCGATACAGGGCATTTTTCAAACTGCAGGAAAGAAAAAGCACTCGCTTTCTCAGTCGAAAGGGAGTGCGATTTTTATAAAGAATGGAAAGCCCGAAGCTGCGGAACTAGTGCTTTTTGGTCAGCTCGTTGAGCGCTTCGTCCATGTCTTCCTGCGAAAGACCGCGATGCGCTTCCGGTTCGGAAGACGTCTGACCGCCGTCTTCTTTTGGAAGAGCGGGCAGCGCAGCATCAGAAGACGAATCGGAATGGCTTTCGTTCGCATCCGAAGAAGCCGCCGGTGCTGTTTCGGCCGGTGCCGGCTTTTCCGGCGCGTTTGGATCGGTAAGCGTTCCGTAGTTCATCAGGTTGTTGATTTCTTCGCTGGTGAGCGTTTCGTGATCGTACAGGTTGTGAGCGATCAGATCGAGCAGTTCCCGGTTTTCTGTCAGGATCGCCTTGCACTTTTCATGGCACGAATCGACAATCGAACGGACTTCGCGGTCGATTTCGGTCGCAACACCGGCGGAGTAGTCGGAGCCTTTCGTGTAGTCGCGGCCCAGAAAGACGTTGCCTTCCGGATCGGCGTACTGAATCGGGCCGAGCGAGGACATGCCGTAAACGCGGACCATGTTTTTCGCGATGGACGTCAGACGTTCGATATCGTTGACCTCTCAGGCGGAAATTTCGCAAAAGACGAGATCTTCCGCCGTACGG
>NZ_JBKXLD010000057.1:0-15355 GCF_047010065.1 Allobaculum sp. | reverse complement strand
TCATCACGCTGGTGATGCCGTTTTCATTCAGGATCAGCTTCGCGTCTTCCGGACCTAACAGGTTGACGAGTTCCTCGCGGACAATCTTGACAACCATCTGTCCCGGATTGAGCGATTCCATGACTTCGGTACCCATCGCCTTTTCCTTGATGCTGGCGATGAAGTCCTTGACGACCTGGTAGTTTACGTCGGCTTCAAGCAGAGACATGCGCACTTCCTTGAGCATGTCATTCATGTTGGATTCCGTCAGTTTTCCTTTGCCTGTAATTTTCTTCAGGGTTTTACTGAGCTTATCGGAAAGAGATTCAAATGCCATAAATGCAGGTTTCTCCTATCTTTTCTTCATTCTGATCGATCCAGGTCTGAGATACAGGATCGAACGGATCGGTTTTCATGCGATCCGCTGCGTTCACTTCAACAGACGATCTGGAATATCCAGTTTTTCCTTCCATAAAGGCGAAATCAGAAGCTGCACAGAGCCTTTTCCATGCGCCAGACCGCATTTTACACCATGCAAAATGGCGCGGTTCTCTTTTCTGATTTCCGAACGCAACCCCTATTGTAGCAAGATCCGCATATTTACGTCACGATAAAGGTGAATCGAGCGCCTCTCTGCCGGAAACGGTTTCCTCTTCTTCTGCCCGGAGGCTTTCTTCGCTTTGAAGCGGCGCAGAAAAGTCATAGTCCGCAAACGGATCCTGATAGTACGCCTGTTTTTCTGATGTCGGGGCTTCAAAGATTTTGCTTCCCAGCTTGATCCAGGCGATACCAAGCCAGGCGTAGTAGGCCAGAAAGTAGAGCGGGAAAAACGGCACGTTTTTCCACTGAAACAGATAGCGGATGAATTTCGGATCGTCCTGTCGATGACAAAAGAGAATCAGGGTATAAATGATCACCATGTCCGTGTTGTAGTAAAGCGGATCAAAGTTGAACACTTCGTTCGGGAAGTATTCGCGCAGCGTCTTTTCCTGGTACTTGTAGGCGTAGCGCATGAGATAGACGGTGCGCAGATCCATACAGTTGGTGAGCGATCCGCTGTGCGTCCAGTAATGGTAAAAGCGGTTGGGAATCGTACCGATCTTTTTTGCGGCGACAATCGCCTTGAAAATCGTGCACGTATCTTCAAACCCCGGCAGGTGTTCGGGAAAGTGCACGTGATCGAAGCACTCGCGCTTATACAGCTTGCCCCACGGGTAGTTGTTCAGATACTTCTCCCGCACGAGATGATGCACCGCTTCAAGCGTCGTAAAATCCTTGCGCCCCGACGGGTTGCGATAAAACGGCACGGGACCAAAGTCCATGACAAACCCGCACTGCAGCACGTCCAGATTGCGCTTTTTCGCCTCTTTGACCATCGTCTCGAGCATCTTTTTGTCGACAAAATCATCGCTGTCCACAAACATGACGTACTCGCCGTTTGCGCGTTTTAAGGCACGGTTTCTCGTTTTGGAGACGCCGGCGTTTTCAAAGGAATACACGTGAACGCGCGCGTCTTTTTCCGCATAGTCTTCACAGATTTCTTTCGAGGAATCCGTACTGCCATCGTTGATCAGAACGACTTCCAGATCCGGCATCGTCTGTTCAAGCAGACTGTCCAGGCATCGCTTCAGGTATTTTTCGGCGTTGTATACGGGGACAAGAATAGACACACAGGGTCGGGTCATAAACTCTCCTTTTTTTTCTTTTCTTCACGCACGCTCTCCGGCCAGTATCCATGCTGTCCTCAGATGTCTCTTTCTGGGGCGGAAACGCAAAGCCGAACGGCTGACTTTTTCCCTTTTTCTGCGTGCGGTTTTCTCTGTCAATCTTTCAATCTTTTCTTTCAGTATTCGTTATTTAGCGTACGTATTGCACAAACGTTTATTTTCCACGGGCTGCCGGCGGTTCAAAAAACGTGCCTGTTTTCTTTTTCTCTTACGTTTTCTAGCGGACGGATCCGTCGCCAAACAGACGGTCCGCGATCCAGTTCCACAGCTTTTCAAAGCAGAAGACGATCAGAATCAGCCAGATGCTCCAGCCGACTACGCCGGCCGGATTGAGATCGAGGCGCGCCATCTGCAGACTCTTGCCAATGCCCGGCTGCAGGCCCGTCAGAATTTCACTCGTCACGCACACTTTGAAGGCGAGCGACGAGGCACTTTTGAGGGCGCTCAGAAAAGCCGGCTTCATCATCGGCAGACAGATCACAAACATCCGTACCCACGCCGGCTGGGGATAAATTTTCCATACTTCGGCGTAGCGCTTCTTGAGCGATTCGAGCTGTTCATAAAACTCGCGATACACCAGCGGAAAGAGCAGGAAAAAGCCGGTCAGAATAACCGTCTGCTCCCGGCTGGTCCAGAACAGAAGCAGGATGATGTAGCACACGTTAGGCACCGTCTGAAAGAGCGAAACCAGCTTTCCGAGAAAACTGCCGGCCGGTTTCCAGAACGCGCCCAGAAACGAAGCCGCAAGACCTAACGCAAAGGACAGAACGAGCGATTCCATCGCCCGGCCGATCGTCGACAAAGCGCTCAGTAAAAAAGTGGGCTTCTGCACCTGCAGCACCATCTGTTCCAGACACGCCCAGGGGGTCGGACAGACGAGCGCATTGTCCATGACAAGAGCAGCTGCCGTCCAAATTCCAAGCAGAATAAAAAGGAACCAGAACCATTCGATCAGACTCTTTTCCCAGGGACGGGACCGGGATGTTTTTAAGCCAAAGGAACGATCGGCTGCGCAAACGTTATCCTTTCCGGATATCGAATCTTTACTCAGGTCGATATTCTTTCCGTTTTTTTTGTCTGCGCCGGCAATCGACGGCTTTGTATTTGTTCTGTCTTTCATACTCCTAGTGAATCAGAAATTTCGATTTTCTACCGGTTTTGACTCCCGTATTTTGCATATTTCTGATGTCGATTTCTCAGTTTGCGCGCAAGAAAGGCAAAAAGCAACGAACACCGGCTTTATAAACGGTCCAGTCCGGCGTTCTGTATTCACCAAGGTCTGTATGGAATACGTTTAGAAATCCGGCAGTCCCGCTTCGTTTACAGGTCAGGGAAAGAAGATAGAAGATTCTTCCCGAAACCGGCCATTCGAATGCTTCTTGCATGCGGAATTCAATCTTCTTTCTATGGATTTAGCTTTCTTTGTGTATACTTATCCCAATTTATCCTGATTCTTTTCGGGATCGAGAGGTCATTATGAAACTTCTTCTGCAGCAGCTTCAAACCGTTTTCGAAGGCGACACGGCTCCGTTAAGCCGCCTGAACAACATGATCGCCGCCATTTACTGGAGCGATGAAAACATCAACTGGTCCGGCCTGTACTGGATCATGCATGACGGTACGGCGGATCTGGGTTCCTTTCAGGGCAAGCCGGCCTGCGAGCGGATTGCTCCACACCATGGCGTCATCGGTCATTGCGTCGATACCCGAAAAATCACCGTGGTCAATAACGTCCACGAATTTCCCGGCCACATTGCCTGCGATGGCGATACGCGCTCGGAACTTGTGCTTCCCTTATTTGTCGATCACGCCTTCCGTGCCGTTCTCGATCTGGACGCGCTCGACGAATCCCATTTCGCCGACTGGTCTATGGACGATCTGAAGCAGATTCAGACTCTGTTCAGTCAGGTTTTGCAGGAAACGCTGGACTTCGTAAAAGACGTCATTCCTTCCTTTTAAAACCGTCTTTCTCTGGTCTGTCGCTTTTCTTTATCTTCAGCCCCGCATTTTTTGTCGTCTGGATTTTGGTCATTTGATCGGTCGATCTTTTCGGACGGATACGATTCGCGCCTTTGTTTTTTCGCGTCGGTTCTCCCCTTCCTTTCACATAAAAAACAGCCTGTCCGGACTGCTTCAGAAGTTTTTCTGAGGCAGCCGGGCAGGCTGTCTGTGTATTGCTGCAGAAATTATCTTTTTCGGCGGAATTGGATTCCGCCAAACTCCAGATTAAACCGTTTTTACGCGGAGCGCAGAACGGCTTTGCACTGGGTCTGGATGGCTTCGATGATCGTGTTGAACACTTCCGTGATCTGCTCATCGGTGAGCGTCTGGTGTTCGGACTGGAAGGTCATAGTCAGCGCGATCGACTTTTCATCGGCGCCTACATGTTCGCCTTCGTACACATCAAAGACATCGACATCGCGAACAATCGACTCCTTGCCGAGCTTGCCGCAGCGGCGGATGACGTCGACGATCTTGCTGGCAGGCAGATCGCGTTTGACGACGAACGCCAGGTCGCGGGTAACGGACGGATAGCGGGATGTTGGTACGAATTTCACTTTGCTCTTCTTGGTGTTCAGAATCTTATCGAGATTGATCTCGGCGATGATCGCTTTTTTCACGCCGGTTTCTGCCCCGTACGTTGGATGGATTTCACCCATCAGACCGATGAGATCCTTGCCGATGTAAATTTCGGCCGAACGTCCGGGATGGAAATGAACGGTATCCTTTTTGTTTTCCTTGAAGAAAATGCGGTTTTCGGAAATGCCCAGACGAACCAGGATTTCTTCAATCAGACCCTTGAGGGTATAGAAGTCGGCCGGAACAACGTCCTTGAGCCAGCGGGTCATCGTCAGCGGTCCGCCAAGTACAATGGCCAGATGTTCTTCTACGCCTTTGGAAGACGTCAGTTCGGAAATTTCGTACAGATTGATGTCCGTGTTTCCATGCGCCTTGTTCCATGCGGCCGCATCGAGCAGAGACGGCAGGATGGACGTACGGATGTAGCGGCGTTCTTCCGACATCGGCTGCGCGAGTTCAATGGCTTCGCCGGCGGAAAGAATCGCGTTGTCCTTTTTGGCGGTAGAAATCAGGGTGTACGTAATCGCATCCTGTACGCCGTTTTCAAGGAGCACTTTATTGACGAAGCGGCGCTGACGCTGTTTCGGGTTGAGCTTGCCTTCGGTCATGGCCATCATCGGCAGCGTGGACGGCAGACGGTCGTAGCCAAGCATGCGGATGACTTCTTCACTCAGATCCGCGAGCCCTTCGAGATCGAGACGGGTGCTCGGAACGCGAACGGTGAACGTTGTATCTTCAACGCTGGGTTCCAGGTTCAGACGTTCGAAAACATCGAGCACTTCTTCTTTGGAGAAGTCTGTGCCCAGACGGTTGTTAATCTGCTCAAGGGTGCACGTAATCGTTTTTTCTTCAAAATCGGCGGATCCGTATTCTGCGGTCGCTTCGATATCTTTCGCATCGGCATATTCGATCAGCAGTTCCACCGCACGATCGAGCGCCTTTTTGGCTGCAAGCGGTTCGATGCCTTTCTGATAGCGCAGGGAAGCTTCCGTGCTCAGCGACAGACGTCTGGCGGTGTTGCGAATGCAGACACGGTCAAACGAAGCGCATTCGATGATCAGGCCGGTCGTATTGTCTTCAATTTTGGAGTCGTCGCCGCCCATAACGCCGGCGATGCCGATCGGCTTGTCCTGGCTGGTGATGACCAGATCGTCTTCTTCCAGCTTGTACGTTTCGCCATCGAGCGCGGTGTAGTCGCAGTTGAGACCCTGCTTGACGGTAATTTCCTGAGCAGGAATAGCCGCCAGGTCGTAAAAGTGCATCGGCTGGCCGGTTTCGAGCATGACGATGTTGGAAATATCTACGACGTTGTTGATCGAATGCATGCCGGCTGCACGAAGCAGATCGCGCATCCAGCGCGGCGATTCCTTAATCGTTACCGATCCGATGATCTTGCCGTAAAAGTGCGGGCACTTTTCGGTTTCCGAACGGATCACGAGTTTTGTCGGATGATCGTTTCCGGCATCGGCCGCGCCTTCGCATTGTGGAAGAACGGCTTTTTTATTGAGGATGGCGCCCGTTTCGCTGGCCATGCTCCAGACGGCCTGACAGTCCGCACGGTTTGGCGTCAGGGAAATATCGAGAATCGTATCGTCCAGACCCAGATAGGAAAGCGGATCTGTGTTGCCTACGGGCGCATCCGCCGGAAGCACTTCGATGCCCTCGAGCTGTTCCTGACTGAGCAGGTGCTTGTCGACGCCAAGTTCCGCAAGCGAGCAGATCATGCCGTCGGACACTTCGCCGCGAATCGTGCCGGACTTGATTTCGCCGCCGGGCAGTTTCGCGCCTGGGAGCGCGACGATGACTTTCTGTCCCGCTGCGACGTTTGGCGCGCCGCAGACGATCGGACGGACTTCATCGCCCGTATTGACGGTCGTCACGTGCAGATGATCGGAATCCGGATGATCCTTGCAGGTGAGCACTTCACCAATCACAAGACCCGTGGCATTGGAGAGTTCGATAATGTCTTCGACTTCAAAGCCGGCCGCTGTAATCGTGTCGGCAATCTGCTCCATCGTCAGATCGCCAAGATCCATATACTGTTCAAGCCATTTTCTTGAGAGTTTCATAGTCGTCCCTCCTTAGTCAAAACGATCGAAGTTCTTATTGAACCGCTGATCGTTGGTATAGAAATGACGGATATCGTCGATGCCGTATTTAAGCATGGCAATACGCTCAATGCCGATGCCAAACGCGAATCCGTTCATTTTTGTGCTGTCGTAGCCGGCCATTTCGAGTACTTTCGGGTGAACTTCGCCGGCACCGAGAATTTCAATCCAGCCGGTACCCTTGCACGTCGGGCAGCCCTTGCCGCCGCACATGTGGCAGGATACGTCGACTTCTACGCTCGGTTCGGTAAACGGGAAGTAGGACGGGCGGAAGCGGATTTCCCGGTTCTGACCGAACATCTTGCGGGCAACGAATTCCAGCGTGCCCTTCAGATCGGACAGCGGTACGTGCTCGCCGATGACCAGACCTTCAATCTGCATGAACTGGTGGGAATGGGTCGCATCGTCGTCATCGCGGCGGTACACCTTGCCCGGGCAGACGACTTTAATCGGGTTTGGCGCCTGCTCTTCGAGAACTTTCATCTGGATCGCGGTCGTATGGGTACGCAGCAGATGTTCCGGATCGATGTACAGGGAATCCTGCATGGCACGCGCCGGGTGATCCTTAGGAATGTTGGCACGTTCGAAGCAGTACAGATCTTCTACAAGCTCGTCGCCTTCAATGACCTGATAGCCAAGACCGATAAAGAGATCTTCGAGTTCCTGAAGAACGAGGTGAAGCGGGTTGAGGTTGGCGTAAGCCGGTTTGCGTCCCGGCAGCGTCAGGTCGATTTTTTCCGAAGCAAGACGCGCTTCAAGCGCCTTCTGCTCCAGCGCCTGTTTCTTTTCTTCAAAAAGCGCGCTGGCTTCGGTTTTCAGGTCGTTGACCGCCTGACCAAATGCCGGCTTTTCCTCTTTCGGTACGCTTTTCATCTGCTTCATTAAGGAAGCAATCTGACCTTTTTTGCCCAGGTATTCAATACGCAGCGCGCTGAGCGCTTCAAGATCCTGCGCACTGGCGAAATCCTGTGCAATCTGGTTTTTCAATTCATCAAAATTCTGCATGATTTCTCCTTTCTCAAGCCGGCGCGAAAACCGGCAGGATAGCTTGCAGCGAAATGTATGTTCGCAAAGATGGAACGGAAACCCGGAAAGGATCCGTCCGTTTCCAGAAAATAAAAAAACGGACGAACGCGAAAACGGCTTTCGCCGCGGTACCATTTCGCTTCGTCCGTATACAGACACACTCAAATCATGATATCCGTATGAAACGGGGAGACATTACGCTCCAGCTCAGGAATGAATTCACAGGGGCTCGGACTGCTTCTCTTTCACCGGAGTGAGAAGCTCTCTGCATGCCGTGCCGGATCTGCCACGTTTCCCTCTTTGCCTGAACACAATTGTAGCAGAGATGTCAACGCGTGCAACTTTGCGTTGAAAAACGGTCTCTGTCTTTTGAAGCATTTTCCGTAAATCTTCGTATTTTTCAAAAGCACGGACAAAACGGGAAAGGTACAGGCGGGAAAGACAAAAGAGACCGGAACGTTCTTTTTCCGCTTTCTTTTCGGCCATTCTGTCTTTTCATCCCGGCAGGCGTGCGGACGGTTTTCGATCCGCAAATTTCGCAGCGATCGCTCAGTCCATATCAGTTTTCAAGGCCCTCTTTTTGCTTGATCGCCGGTTTCTGATAGGCTGAATCTGAACGCTCCCTTTCTGGGAAATCGATCTGGATCCGGGTGGTACTTTTTTCGAGAATTCCTTATTCTCGGAATTCTCGAAATCTTCGACAGAAGCCGCCGGTCCTTCTGAGGAAATGAACATGAAAATTGAATCGTTACAAAATGCAGCCGTCAAGGCGATGGTCCGTCTCAAAAATAAAAAGGATCGCGACGCGAGCGGCCAGTTTTTAGTCGAAGGCTTTCATATGATCCAGGAAGCGGCGCAGGCCGGCCTGCTTTTGAAAGTCTATCAGCTCGAAAATCTCGAAACGCTGCCCGGCATCGAAACCATTTTCTGCAGTCAGCCGGTTTTAAACAAAATGTCCGCGCAGAAAAGCGATGCGCGCTACATCGGCTTATGCAAGAAGCCGGCGTATGCCGCGTCCAGCCAGGCGACACGCGTCCTTCTTCTTGATCAGATTCAGGATCCGGGCAATATGGGTACGCTCATTCGTTCCGCCCTTTCCTTTGGCATCGAAAAGATTCTCTGCTCGGCCGACTGCACAGATCCGTTCGGTCCCAAAACGCTCCAGTCCAGCCAGGGCGCGATTTTTCATCTGCCCGTCGTAACCTGCAATCTGGCCGAAGCGGTTGAAGATCTGAAAAGCCGGGATATTTCTGTATTTGGCGCCGCTCTGCATCAGGATTCCGTCGAACTGCATGAGCTTGCCATTCCTGACCAGTACGCGCTGATTATCGGCAACGAAGGCCAGGGCATTCGTCCGGACATTTTACAGGCCTGCACGAAATGCGTACACATCGAGATGAAAACCTTTGAATCGCTCAACGCGGCGATTGCGGGAAGCATTCTCATGTACGTCTTCCAGTTTGGCGGCTCGAACAAGTAACCGCATATCGAATATTGATAGACAAACGATATTTCTGGACAAACATACAGACGAAGAAAGGACTGCCCCTTCCAGATCTCCTTACTGAGATTTGGATCGGACAGTCCTTTTTCTGCTGCTGGATATTGTTCTGGTTTGCGCTTTCGTTTCAGACTTTGTATCTGAACGACCGAATGCTTACCTGGCGGGTTTCAGCCCTTCGAGCCCGTTCGCATCGGGTGTTTTGCGCAGCGTCAGAATGTACACATTGAGCGCTTTGGCCGCGTCATCGACTGCATCTTGCGTCTCGGCACTTTCATAGACGCCTCTAGCCGCGAGAACACGTGTTTTCAGTTCATTGGTCTGTGCGGTCGGGAAGCTGGCGTCGCTCTGAAGACGTTCGGCTTTATCGAGTGCGGTTTTGAGCAGCGTGCGATTCAGCACTACGCTGCCTTTGGGGACGAGATTGTCAATCGCGTCCTGAATGGCGTCGATTTCCTCCTGCACGGAAGACTGACGGGACGTCAGCGCCTGCTGACCGGCATTCAGGGCTTCGATTAACGGACAGAACGATTCGTACGTATAAAGCGAAGGATCAAACACGCTGCCCTGAGCAAGTTTTTCGATCAGCGCGGTATCGGATTCGGGTGCCGCGATGGTGAAGTCGACTTCGCAGATTTTCGTCCAGTACTTCACAGACTGCGTCATTTTCAGACGAATGGCTTTGGCGGACTGCGCCGCAAAGGATACCGTCACGTCACGCGCGGTGCCGTCGAGTTCGCCCACTTTCGTCCAGGTGGTGCCGTCGGCGGAAACTTCGACGTCCGCGCTGCGGATGTAGTCGAGTTCCGTGTCGCCCGTCGGGAACTGGACGCGGATTCCGGAAAGTTCTACCGGGTATTCAAAAGTAAAGGTGATGTCATCTCCCGCAACCTGTTCGCCGTCAAACCAGGCGTAGGTCGAGAGGTTGTTATCGAACATGCGCGAATACGCGTACGTCTGATAAGGCGGTTTCGTCGCGGTGGTCGTGATGGTCGGATCCTGGGCAAAAAGCAGACCCTTTTTGGCCTCCTGCAGACTGGCGGCTGCGTCTTCGATTTCCTTGGTCGTTGCGTCCGCTTTGTTCAGAATCGTACGGGCTTGTTCGAGGGCCGCACTGTAGGCAGACCAGCCCTGGGTAACGCTGCTTTCCTCGACGGGATGCTGATCTTCGATCCAGAGAACGTAGCGGTTCATCGAAACGAGTTCGTCCTGGGCGGTCTTCAAAGCTGTATAGGCCGCATCGACTTCACTCTGGTGCGCCGGACCGGCGGCTTTAAGCGCACTGGCTGCATCGAGCGCGTCTTTATAGGCGCTCCATCCGTCGGGCAGAACGTCACTCTGTGTATAGGGATGAGCCAGCAGTGCATCCAGTTCGGACCAGTCGGTGTACAGACTGTAAACAAAGGTAATTTCTTTGCGGTCTTCGGCATACGCTCCCGTTACGGCTTCCTGCGTGCAGCGATAGCCGTACACATCCGCCGGTTCAATCGAATACGAAGTGCCGATCGTATCGTAAAGCGTACGGTCTTCGGCGATTTTCTGTCCGTTTTCATCCTGATAGTGAATCAGTACGGAGCCCAGATTTTCCGCCGGCAGAACGGCTGGGGCTTCCGGCAGTTTCGTACCTTTCGTCCAGGCGCCGCCGTGACCGAGCGTTTCTTCGAGCGTCTGGTGTTCGGCAAACGGCAAAATCGTATTGGACTGCGTATTCCACGACTTGGAAGCCAGGGCGCGCATTGGCGAGAGGATATCGTCCATAATGACGTCTTCCTCGACCAGATCCGGCACGTCGCACCAGATGCCGATGGCGGCACCGGCAATCACTTCGGAATCGTCTGCGATCGTATTGGCGGAGAATTTGCCCGGCGTCCATTCGTTGTAAATCAGCTGATCCGGGTTGAGGTTGTCAAAGGAATGCTGCTCACGTCCGTCTGTCGGTTTGGAACCGCGCAGTACGTAATAAAAGTAGCTGGAGTTGATGTTGTAAATTTTCTTGTGACCCATTTCGATGAAGGCCGACAGTTTGGCGATCGACGGGTTCCAGCCCATCTGCGACCAGAAGTCGATGCCGATGTAGTCGTGCATTTCGATTTTCTGACGGCCGGATACGCTGGAATGACCATAGTAAATGCCGTCGTTCCAGATGCGCGGCGTAAAGCCTTTTTCATGAACGAATTCCGCCAGCTCGTTAATGTAGCCGGAAACCGTGTCTTTCCATGTGTAGCCTGCCCCGTATTTTTCCACGGCGTAGGCGTTGAGTACCGACTGGTACTGCGTCGTAAACGGCGCGCGGTCAAATTCCATGTATTCGTCGCCGCCGATGTGGAAATCGGTGCAGCCTTCAAACAGTTCGCAGTATTCGGCATACAGCGAGCGGATGTAGGCGATGGCTTCCGGGTTGGTGATGTCCAGACCGGAGGCGTAATGCGAACCGCTGCTGGAAACCTGACCATATTCCGGATGGGATTTCAGAATCTGGTCCACGTGACCCGGGGAGTCGAAGGACGGAATGACATTAATGCCGTACTTTTTCGCTTCCGCAAGAATTTCACGGACTTCGGCTTTGGTCAGATACTGATCCGACACGATCGACGGATCGGTTTCGCACTCGATGCGGAATCCGAGGTTTTCGGAGAAATGCATCTGGAGCGCGTTCATTTTGTTCCAGGACATTTCATGGATCAGTCGAATGAACCAGTCCTTGGAAATGTATTTGCGGGCGCAGTCGACATGAATGCGCCGTTCGTTCATCGTCGGATAGTCCACGATCGTTCCATACGGAACGCCGCCCTGCAGCAAAAGCGCTTCAATCGTGTGCAGGCCATGCAGTACGGCTTTCTCACTTGCCCCGGTGAGATGAATGCCGGCTGCGCTGATTTCGATGCGGTACGCTTCCGGACTGCTTGAGTCTTCAGTCACCGAATCAGCCAGATCGATCAGAATTCCGTTTGGATCGGCGGCATCGGCCGGCAAATAGCGAACCGGTACGAAATCGCTGCTTAATCCCTTGTCTTTCATTTCCGAACTGATCAGCCGCACCATATCAGAAAGCTGGGTGTTATCAATCAGATCCTGTCTGGCGCTGATCGCCAGCATGGTGTCACTGCTCAGTTTCCACGTTCCGCTTTGCGCGGCCGGCGTATATTCCTGCAAAACCGGATTGACCAGTTTGCGCAGATCGCTGACTTCGGCAGGACTCGTCGTTTCCTGCGTACTCTCTGGCGTATTGGCCAGAATCGGCGAAGCGGTCGAAAGGACCGGCGTCATGGCCATGGAGGCAGATACCAGCAGAGCCATGGTGTTTTTCCATCTTGTTTTTCTCATCGTCTTTTTTCTCTTCGCCGGCAATTGTGTCCAATCCAGAATGGAAGCGGGCCAAAAACAAAAAGAGCGATCAAAACCGTCTGCGCCATACGTGTCTGGGCAGAGCGTTCGATCGCTCTCTGTATTTCTTAAATTTCTTCTGGTTTGGGAAAATATGCGCGATGCGGCAATTTTCCTGTAAAAACCGGACAGGACGATCGTTAATCTAAGCGATCGTTATGGGCAATATTGTTTTCACGGTCCGGTCCGACGGAAACCATCGAAACGGGTACGCCAGTGAATTCTTCAATGAACTCGACGTACTTCTTCGCGTTTTCGGGAAGCTCATCCCACGTACGCATTTTTGTGATGTCTTCCTTCCAGCCCGGCAATGTCGTGTAAACCGGTTTGGCTCTGGCTACATCCGCCTGATCGGACGGTACGTAGTTCTGGAGCCTGCCGTCGATTTCGTAGCCGGTGCACACCTGAATTTCATCGAGACCGTCGAGAACATCGAGCTTGGTCAGAACGATATCGGTCAGACCGTTGATCATGTTGGCGTGACGAACGACAACCAGGTCGAGCCAGCCGCAGCGGCGGGGACGTCCGGTTGTGGCGCCGTATTCAAAGCCGTTCTTGCGCAGCCATTCGCCGGTTTCGTCTTCGAGTTCCGTAACGAACGGACCTTCGCCGACGCGGGTCGAATACGCTTTAACGACACCGATCACCTGGTCGAGGCGGCTAGGCGCAACACCGGCACCGACGGTAACGCCGGCCGAAGTTGGCGAGGACGAGGTAACGTACGGATACGTTCCGTAGTTGATATCGAGCATGGCAGCCTGTGCGCCTTCAAACAGAACTTCTTTTCCTTCATCGATCGCTTCGTTGACCAGATGCGTGCTTTCTACGATCATCGGCACGATGCGGTCGTAAATCTGGCGGAACTGTTCCACCATTTCATCCGCGTCCATCGGCTTGCCGCCGTATACGGCGGTGAACAGCTTGTTTTTCATGGCTACATTTTCACGAAGGCGCTTTTCGAACGTGTCGAAATCGATGAATTCGTGGTAGCGAATGCCCTTGCGGGCGTATTTATCCTGATAGCACGGGCCGATTCCGCGCTTGGTGGTTCCAATTTTATTGGAGGCAGCGGCTTCTTCGAGTTCATCCTGGTAGCAGTGATACGGCATCAGGATCTGGGCTCGGTCGGAAATCCGGATATGGCTGGTGGAAAGCCCGCTCTTTTCGAGAGTTTCCATTTCCTTGAGCAGCACAAACGGATTGCATACGACGCCCGGGCCAATGATGCAGGCGGCATCTTCTCTTAAAACGCCGCTGGGCAGCAGATGAAGAACGTGTTTCTTGCCATTGACCACAACGGTATGGCCGGCGTTGTCCCCGCCCTGAAACCGAACGACCATGTCCGCTTTATCGGCGAGTACATCCACAATTTTTCCTTTTCCCTCGTCACCCCACTGGGTGCCGACAACAACTTTCGCACTCATGTAATATCTCCTTTTTGAGCTGCAGTCAGTGCAGACCATTAACAGTATAAAGGCTTTCTTTTTTTCTTAAAGTTTTTTTACTGCCCGCAGGCGGTTGCAGGGCAATTCCCCGATCCCATGGCAGCGAAAGGTGAAAAGCCGGAAACGATTCGATTTTTTGACGCTCCATACCCATTCGAACGCTCCAGACAAATCGTCTGGAAAAGAGAGAACTATTCCTATTCATATACGGTATAAGTTTTTGAACGTTATACCGTAAGCGTTTACACCTTTCTTCCCTGTTTTTCACGGGAAATCTTTTCCCAACTCGCTTTTCGAGGAATACCATTCCCATCGTATCGAACATTCCCCTGCGGCCGTTCTATGGACCGGACAGCCGGGCCGAAAGCGTCAAAACGGGATCGTTCGCCAAATCTCTGCATAAGGCAGGACATAAGAAGAAAAAAGTAAAGAGAGGAGAAAACCGATGCGATTTTTACACCGAAAGAAAGACAGAACAGCCATGGATCTGACGTCCGGCTCACTGTGGGATAAGATTCTGCTTTTTGCGATGCCGCTGGCCTTTACCGGCATACTGCAGCAGCTGTTCAACGCGGCCGATGTCGCGGTCGTCGGTCAGTTTACTGGAGAAATGGGTGCCCACTGCATGGCCGCCGTCGGCGCCTGCGCGTCCCTCATTTCTCTGATCGTCAATCTGTTTATCGGCATTTCGCTGGGAAGCAATGTCGTCATTGCCAACTGCGTCGGATCCCGGAAATTCGAACAGGTGCGCACGGCGGCCCGTTCTTCCTTATGGCTCGCCATTGGCGGCGGTCTCTTTCTCTGCCTGATCGGCGAGCTGATCGCCTCCTGGGCGCTCTCGCTCATGGGCGTTCCGGCGGAAGTTTTCCCGCTGGCTGAACTGTATCTGAAAATTTATCTGGGCGGTCTGCCGGTCATTCTGCTCTACAACTTTGAAGCCGCCATTTTCCGCGGTATCGGTCAGCCGCAGATTCCGCTGATCGCGCTGGCCGCTTCAGGCGTGATCAATGTTCTGCTCAACCTGCTCTTCGTCATCGTCTTTGGCATGAACGTCGATGGCGTAGCGATCGCCACCGTGGCTTCCAACCTGATCAGCTCCTTCATTTTGTTCGGTATTCTGATGAAGCAGCATCTCATCACGTGGAAAGAGCTGTTTCACAAGCCGTTTGATCGCGAAACGGTCACCTGGATTTTGCAGATCGGCATTCCTTCGGGCATTCAGTCTTCCGTCTTCTCCATTGCCAACGTCGTCATTCAGTCCGGCTTCAACTCGCTGGGCACGATCGTCATGGCGTCGAGCAGCGCCGCGCTCAATATCGAAATGGTCGTCTACAACGTCATCAACTCGTTCGGTCAGGCGTGCACGACCTTTACCGGTCAGAACTACGGCGCCGGCAAAATTCATCGCTGCGAAAAGGTGCTGAAGACGTGTCTGATCGAAGGGCTGATCGTGACCATGTGCTGTTCGTTTTGCGTCATCGCCTTTGGCAAGCCGCTGCTTTCCCTGTTCAACTCGAATCCGGAAGTCATCGAAAACGGCTACCTGCGTCTGGTCACTCTGATGTGCAGCTACTTTTTCTCCATTCAGTACGAAGTCATTTCCGG
>NZ_JBKXLD010000056.1:0-15403 GCF_047010065.1 Allobaculum sp. | reverse complement strand
TCGGCGTTCTGCTCGTGATCAACTCGATTGTTCAGATTCAGTCTTCGCTCGTCTTAAAAAGCTATGGCGCTTCGAGCTGGGTATTCTCCCTGGTTGTTGCCCTCTGCCTTCTGGCTCTTGGCATTTTCCTCGTCATCAAACCCGGATCCATCATCGATACGATTATGACGATTGCCGGCGTTGCGCTGATCGTTCAGGCAGTTGTTCTCTGCTTTGACGCCTTTGCGACACGCAAGAGCCGCTAAGCGCCATTTATTGCAATTCACATTTCTTCGGTTTTAAAAGCACCGGCTGTTCGATCCCGATCAGCCGGTGCTTTCGTCTAGTATGGAAGCTTCATTTGAATCGCATCGGAATGAATCAGGCGTTTTCCAGCAAAACCAGCTTTTCGAGAAGACCTTCTTCTTCCAGCTGCGCTTTGAGTTCCTGAAGCGTCTTTTGATCGATGCGATCGTTTTGTGCGCTGTAAAGGGCTTCTGCCAGAGCGCACAGTGCGGTGGAATGCAGGATTTCATTCATGAGACTTCCTGCCAGAACGCGCTGCTTTCTGTCGTTGAGAATGGAAAAGTCAAATGAAGTATCCGAGGCAAAGCGTGTGTAGTCTTCCAGCCGGGTATCGTCGGGACGATTAAAGCCGGGCACGCCAAGTTCCGCCAGATACGGACAGACACCTTCACGAAGCAGGCTGAGAAGCGCCTTGGCTAAAAACAGAACGGACGCGCTCAGATCCGGATTTTCCATGTCTTCATAGTAAATTTCCAGATCCATCGCCGCTTCCAGAAACTCTCTGGTCTGCGCATCCATCGCGGTGCACAGAATCGGACGGAAACCAAAGAAGGCATCAATTGTCGGCTCTTCTTCATCCTCTTCAGTTTCATCCTCTTCGCCTTCGGCTTCTTCTTCGCTTTCCTCTTCTGCGGTCTCTTCTTTTTCAGCTTCCTGTTCTTCGCTTACGAATCCAGCCGGCTCCTCTTCCAACGGATCAGCGCTCTGGTTTACGGAATCTGGATCGGCATTTTCTTCCATACGCTCTTCTTCAACGCCGCTTTGCGCGCCGTTTTTCTGTTCAGAATCGGTCTCTGTCTCCGGCTGTCCTGTACTCTCGGTATTAAACATGTCCGAGAGATCGGACATCTGCCTTGCAAGCGTCTGCATATCCATGTTCTGGGCAAGATTGTGCGCCTGCTCCAGAATCTGTTCCTTTTCTTCGTCGCTCATCGCATTCAGCATTTTCTCAATTGCGCCGGACGTTAAAAAATCAAACATACCCATATTCTGTATTCTCCTTTCTTCCAGAGCGTTAACGGACTGGATTCTTCTTTATCGCTTCCATTTTAGGACAGACGCCCTGCCGCACCAAGAAATCCGAAATTCTCTTCAGACGCCCACAGGCAGACACAACCGGTCGACAAGGAATAAAGAAACAGGACAAAAAGAAATGCGGCTCTGATCGTTCAGGTCCTTGATCGGATCTTTGTATCAGAGCCGCAAATCGGTTCAGAACAGCGTATGTTTCCGGATCCGCGTCGTCATGCTTTACAAAAGCGGATCGCGTCAGATTACATCAGTTCACGGAACAGGTCCTTCATGTCCGCAACGGAGGTTTCTCTCGGATTTCCCGGACGGCACGCATCTGCATAGGCGGATTCGGCAAGGAAATCGAGATCTTCTTCGCGCAGCGCATCCAGCTTTTCTGGAATGCCTACGTCGGCGGAAAGTTTCTTCACCGCGTCAATGGCGGCTTTGCGGTATTCCTTTTCGCTCATGCCCGTCGTATCGACGTCCATGGCTTCCGCAATTTTTCTGAACTTATCGCCGGTTGCTTTCTGGTTGTATTCCATCACGATGGGCGGCAGGATTGCGCACGCTACGCCATGGGGCGTGTTGTAGATCGCACCGAGTGTGTGCGCCATGGAGTGGGCAATGCCCAGGCCGACGTTCGAGAACGCCATGCTGGTTACAAACTGATCAAGCGCCATGCCTTCACGGCCTTCGGGGTCGTTTTCGACCGTCTTGCGCAGATTCTGGCTGATCAGGTGAATGGCTTCCAGGTTGAGGCAGTCGGCCAGTTCCCAGGCCGCTGCGGTCGTGCAGCCTTCAATGGCGTGCGTCAGCGTATCCATTCCGGCTGCAGCTCTGAGCCCTTTAGGCATGGAACTCATCATGTCGGGGTCAACGATCGCCACGTTAGGAATGTCGTTCGTATCGACACAGACGAATTTACGCTTGCGTTCTGTATCGGTGATCACGTAGTTGATCGTCGCTTCGGCAGCGGTTCCTGCTGTCGTCGGGACAGCAATGGTGAAGACAGTCGGATTTTTCGTGTCGGCAACGCCTTCGAGCGAGCGAACGTCCGCAAACTCAGGGTTGTTGATGATAATGCCGATGGCTTTGCCGGTATCCATGCGCTTCCTTCGCCGACGGTAATCATGGAGTCTGCACCGGATTCCTTATACGCTTTGACGCCGTGCTGCACATTTTCGATGGTCGGGTTGGGCTGGATGTCGAAATTGACTGTGTAGTCCATGCCGTTCGCGTCGAGCAGATCGGTAATTTTCTTCGTTACGCCAAATTTCACCAGATCCGGGTCGGTCGCGATAAACGCTTTTTTGAAGCCTTTGCTTCGGACGATTCCAGGAATTTCCTGAATCCCCCCTTTGCCGTGATAGGAAACGGCATTGAGAACAAAACGATTTACCATTTTCTTTTTCTCCTGTTTTTGATGTAACCCTTTACATTTCTGGATATAAAGCATATATCGCAATTTTTATGCCGTATGGGGGGAGAAAAGCGGTATATATCGTCAAAACCAGCGAGTTGTGCCTGCAGCGCTTCTTTAAAACCATGTGTCCGCTATACGGCAAACGGCAGGCCCTTTGCGGCCTGCCGTTTTCTCATATTCTTTTTCGATTGTGTATCTGTATTCGATCAGTCTGTAAACATTTCGCTGGAAAGATAGCGATCGCCGGTATCGGGAAGGAGCGCCACAATGAGCTTGCCTTCGTTTTCCAGACGGGAAGCCAGTTCTAAAGCCGCGGCTGCCGCCGCGCCGGAGGAAATGCCGGCCAGAATACCTTCCTTGCGCGCCAGATCCCGGCCCGTTTTCAGCGCGTCTTCGTCGCTGACTTCGATCACTTCGTCATAAATCGAGCGATCGAGCGTATCCGGAATGAAGTTGGCGCCAATGCCCTGCAGCTTGTGCGGACCGGCTTTGCCGCCCGAAAGCAGCGGAGAGCCGGCGGGTTCGACCGCCACGATTTTCACATTCGGATTTTTTTCCCTGAGGTATTTTCCGACACCGCTGAGCGTTCCGCCCGTGCCGACGCCGGCAACAAAAATGTCGACCTTGCCGTCCGTATCTTCCCAGATTTCCGGACCGGTCGTCAGATAGTGCGTTTCAGGGTTGTCCGGATTTTCAAACTGACCCGGTACAAAGACATCGCCGATTTCTTTTCCGATTTCTTCGGCTTTGGCTACCGCGCCGGCCATGCCTTCTCTGCCTTTGGTCAAAACGACTTCCGCGCCGAAGGCCTTAAGCAGATTGCGGCGTTCTATCGACATAGAATCCGGCATAACAATAATCGTGCGATAGCCTTTGCGTGCGCCCACGAGCGCTTCGCCGATGCCGGTATTTCCGGAAGTGGCTTCAATAATGGTCATGCCTTTTTTCAGGCGCCCTTCTTTTTCGGCTTTTTCAATCATGTGCAGCGCAATGCGGTCTTTTGCGGATCCGCCCGGATTGAGCGCTTCCAGTTTGAATACCACGCGGGCTTTCGAATCGTTTTCCTGTTCCAGTACACCGGCTTCCACCAGGGGCGTATTGCCGATCACATCCAGAATCGTCTCATGAATTTTCATTGGAAATCCTTTCTTGCCATCCTGAACTGGCTTTTACTTTTGGGATCGGCCTGGGAGCACTCCCGCATGACGATCGGACCCCGTCGTCAGCCGCAGTCCGCTCAAAAGCCGTCCGTTTTTTATCGTCCTGTTTCCATCCTATCGCTCTTCATCGAGAGTGAGAGCGCGGCGTCTGGAAAATGTCCCGTTTCCCGGCTTTCCTGAGCGATTTTGAAAAAGTCTGTTTCTGCCGAATCTTTTTCTTTCCGCTTTGCAGCATACAAAAAACCAGTCGGCATCTCGTTTTGAGCGCCGGCCGGTTTACAGCCTTGTACAAAATTCGCGATCAGCTGACCTGGGAGTTCAGCCAAGCGAAGATGAATCCGTCCAGATCCCCGTCGAGCACGCTCTGGGCCTGACTGGTTTCGCAGCCGGTTCTTGCGTCCTTGACCATCGTGTAGGGATGCAGAACGTACGAACGGATCTGGGATCCCCATTCGTTAGCTTTGACTTCACCGCGCAGTTCGGCGATTTTCTTCTGCTGGTTTTCGATTTCCAGCTGAAGCAGCCGGGATTTCAAAATGCGCAGGGCTTCTTCACGGTTCTGAATCTGACTTCGTCCAGACTGGCAGGTCGCCACGATGCCCGTCGGCAGGTGGACCATGCGAATCGCGGAGTCGGTCTTGTTAATGTGCTGACCGCCCGCGCCGGACGCGCGTTTGGTTTCCACAAGAAGATCTTCCGGCTTGATCTCGATTTCGATGTCGTCGTTAAACTGCGGCATGACTTCCACCGACGCAAACGAAGTGTGACGGCGAGCACCCGCATCGAAGGGCGAAATGCGCACCAGACGATGCACGCCTTTTTCGCCTTTGAGATAGCCGTAGGCTTTTTCGCCCTCAATCAGGATGGTCGCCGATTTCAGACCGGCTTCCTGTTCTTCCTGATAGTCGAGCACGGTTACTTTCCAGCCCTTATTCTGTGCGTAGCGGGTGTACATGCGATAGAGCATGGACGCCCAGTCGCACGCTTCCGTTCCGCCGGCTCCCGGATGGAATTCCAGAATGGCGTTGGAATCGTCGTATTCCCCCGACAGCAGAACCTTCACCTGGAAGGTTTCCATTTTCTTTGCGGCCTCTTCCATTTCTTCCGAGGCCATTTCCAGCAGATCCTCGTCCATCTCTTCCTTGAGCACGTCATACGCTTCCGAAACGGAATCCATGTCGGCGCGCAGTTCGTTATAGGAGGTGACAATGTCCTTTAAGGAGTTCTGCTTGCGGATTACGCTCTGGGCTTTTTTCTGATCGCTCCAGAAATCTTCCGCCAGCATCTGCCGGTCGTAGTCTTCAATCTGCTTTTCCTTGGATGGCAGGTCAAAGCGACTCACCCAGAGAGTCCAACTTCTCCAGGTGAGTAGCAAGCATTTGTTTCAGTTCAAAAAGTTCCATTACTTCTGCACTCTTTCTTTAGCGGCTTCCCGAACCTGCTCGACCTTGTTCGTCGGCTGCGGTTTCGGCGCGCGGAATTTCAGAAGGTTCGAAACGATTTCGCGGTCGATTCGACGGTTCATTTCCTCGAACATGTCAAAGCCTTCCTGCACGTACTGCTGCAGCGGGTTGTTCTGGGCGTAGCTGCGCAGACCGATGCCGGCGCGCAGTTTTTCCATCAGGTCGATGTGCGCAACCCAGTTGCGGTCGATGGTGGCCAGAACGATGTCCTTTTCGTAGCGTTTGAACGGTTCACGGACGAGATCGATTTCTTCGTCGAATTCTTTCCATACCCGGTTGAAAATGTAGTCCTTGAGTTCGTTGAAGTTCTTGCCTTCGAGCTCCTCGACATGGAAGCCGCGATCGCCTTTCAGGCCGAGCACTTCGAGGGAACGGACGAGTTCCGGCAGGTCGACTTCGCCTTTGCGCTCATCCGACAGGTCCGCCTGGAGCGTCTGCTCGATGACTTTTTCCATCATCAGTCTGACCATATCCGATACGTCGTCGGATTCGAGAACTTTGTTTCTCTGGTCGTAAATGATTTCACGCTGTCTTCGCAGAACGTCATCGTAGTCCAGAACGTTTTTACGGGTATCGAAGTTCGAGCCTTCGACCTTCTTCTGAGCCATTGTAATCGAACGGGTAACCTGTTTGGACTCAATCTGCCCTTCGCCCAGCGAAGAGAACAGGTTTTTGAGCTTGTCGGTACCAAAGCGAACCATCAGATCGTCTTCGAGAGAAACGTAGAAGCGGGAGAATCCGGGGTCGCCCTGACGGCCGGAACGGCCGCGCAGCTGGTTGTCGATACGACGGGATTCGTGACGCTCGGAACCGAGAACAGCCAGACCGCCGAGTTCGCGGCTTTCCTTAGTCAGCTTGATGTCGGTACCGCGGCCAGCCATGTTGGTGGCGATCGTTACGGATTTTGGACGGCCGGCCTTGGCGATGATTTCCGCCTCGCGCGCGTGGTTTTTGGCGTTCAGCACTTCGTGCGGAATGCCTTCGTCATTGAGCATCTTGTCAAGCAGTTCGGAAACTTCTACGGCGATGGTGCCGACCAGAACCGGCTGGCCCTTTTCGTAAAGTTCCTTGACTTTGGCAACGAGCGCTTTGTATTTATCGCTCTTGTGCACGTAGATTTCGTCCGGAAGGTCCTGACGGGCGATCGGACGGTTTGTCGGGATGACGATAACGCGCATGTTATACGTGCTTAAGAATTCCTCTTCCTCGGTCTTGGCGGTACCGGTCATGCCGGCCAGCTTGTCGTACAGACGGAACAGGTTCTGGTAGGTAATCGTAGCCAGGGTAGACGTTTCTTCCTTAATCGGCACGTTTTCCTTCGCTTCGATGGCCTGGTGCAGACCTTCGGAGAATACGCGTCCCGGCATGGTACGTCCGGTGAACTGGTCGACGATGACGATTTCGGAATCATCGCTGACTACGTATTCCACGTCCTTGGTCATGATGTAGTTGGCACGCAGCGCCTGGTTGATGTGGTGTACGAGCTGGGTATTGTTCAGGTCGTACAGGTTCGGTACATTGAAGAACTTTTCGGCTTTTTCTACACCGCTGTCGGTCAGAATGCACTGACGGATTTTTTCATCGATGTCGTAGTCGCCGGAAAGCAGTTCCTTTTCCTTCGTTTTCTTGTCGTATTCATACTCCGGAGCGGTCAGAGTCTTTACGAAGCGGTCGGCCGCAATGTAGAGGTTTGCGGTATCTTTCGAACCCCCGGAAATAATCAGCGGGGTTCTCGCTTCATCGACCAGAACGGAGTCGACCTCATCGACGATGGCGACGTGCAGGCCGCGCTGTACGCGGTCTTCGACGCGGCGGGCCATGTTGTCGCGCAGGTAGTCAAATCCAAGTTCGGAGTTGGTGGTGTACGTAATGTCGCAGTTGTACGCTTCTCGTTTCTGCGCTTCGCTCATTTCATGCTTGTTTACGCCGACGGTCAGACCCAGGAAACGGTAAATTTCGCCCATCCAGGCCGCATCTCGTCCGGCGAGGTATTCATTGACGGTAATAACATGAACGCCTTTGCCTTCGAGGGCATTCAGGTAAACCGCCATAGTGGCTGTCAGCGTTTTACCTTCACCCGTTTTCATCTCGGCAATGTCGCCGCGATGCATCGCAATGGAACCTTCAACCTGCACTTTGAACGGCTTTTCACCGATCACGCGGCTGGCGGCTTCGCGGGCTGTTGCGAAGGCTTCCGGCAGAAGATCATCAAGCGTTTCGCCTTTGGCAAGACGTTCACGGTATTCATCGGTTTTATGTCTCAGTTCATCATCAGACAGATTCTTCATTTCCTGCTCGCGGGCAAGAACGAGATCTGCTGTTTTTTCCAGTTTTTTCAGTTCTCTAGCGTCCTCAGAGAACAGACCTCCAAAAAGAGCCATGTGTTTCTCCTCTCAAATCTCATACGAATTCATTTCATTCTATCATAGCCGCTCATGAACCTCTATGGCTTATTGAAAGCGGATACGGCCGGAAAACCCGATCCGTACGGGTTTTCCCTGCCGGCTTTTTCCCCGAAATTTTCGCATTTTTCCTAGAAAGTCTACAGGAAAAGCACGGCTTGCAGGAATGAAAAGTATCATACGCTATTCAGCATAAATACACCGTTAAATATTGGAAATCTTCTTTACGGATCATTATTTTTGCGTATTTAAAAAGCCTGCATGCGCTTTTTAATACATCCGTTTCTTCTTTTTTCCATTTTTCTATACCGCCATTCGGCCCGTTTCATCTCAAAGGGATGAGAACGTCATACCAGTCTGAATGCTTCCTTCTCAAAAGAGCGGCCGGTTCTGCCCGGACCCCCTTCGATTCCGACTGTTTTTTTCAGTCGTCGAAAGGGATCCGGACAGCCTGTCGTTTTCACAGAGCTTTTGAAGATTTTTTCGAGAAAGCTTTCCATCGTCTTTGCGGAAAGCGGACCCGATTTTCCAAATGTACACGGAAAACGTTTTACATCGGAAAAATCCTTTATCCGAATGGATCGGTCTGAAGGGAATTTCACATGCGCCAGGAGCGTGATCCGATTCCTGTTTTTTCTCTTCTGTCTGCCTTTAAACCGGTGGAGTGTTTTTTCGTCGGTTCTGACGAGAAATGCTTTTCTCTAATGCGAAGCCGCGATGCCACGCGGTTTTCGATTTGGCGCGATCCGTGTCAGAATAGGCTGGTCAGTCTGCACAGAAGAAACCGTGTATGGCATGAGGCTGGCGTAATGCGGCCGCATGTGCTTTTCCGGTCTCGCCGCATGGCAGAAGCGTCGGATTTACTGTGCAGAAACAAGGAGGAAAAGATGAAGAAAAAAATCCAGTCTGCTCTGGTCCTTGCGCTTGTCGGGCTTCTTGGCGCGAGCACGCCCGTCAGCGTGATGGCTAAGGAAAGCGAAGAGTCTGCATCCGCAGAACTTCAGCCGATGCAGCAGGAAAGCAGCGAGACATACATCCTGGACAGCAGCGACGCGTATACCCCGTATGATGAAGACATTCTCCCGGAAATCGCACACGTCAATATCGCGGTTCCCTACGATTCAAAAACGGTCGCCCAGTGGCTGGCACCATACCGGCATCAGGACCCGATGGCCCTGGACGTTCTTGGCTTTTTCATGACGCAGTCGCCGGCAGCCGCCTCGATTCTGGCTTTCGGTCTCGAAAACACGCTTGGCTCGCTGGATGATCCCAACGACACCATCACGCTTCCGCATTTCTGGATGGCGCTCGACTATATTGATCAGTGCAACCAGATTCGGGCTTCGGAAGGTCTTCCAGCTCTTGGCGTAACGTATTCCCTGATGGCCATTTCCATGGTGCAGGCCGACGCGTCCAGCAGTCTCGAAGATCATACCGGTCTTTTTAGTGTGGGCGAAAACCTGAGCTGGGGACAGATCCCCGGCGTTCCGCTTGGCCAGTTCATGAATCCGTTTTACGGCTGGTACACGCTGGAAAAGCCATCCAATGGCGGCCACTATCAGAACATCGTAAACAAGGACTATACCGTCACCGGTTTTGCGGTCGGCACAAACAACCGTACCGGATACCGGTCCGTTTTTGGTCAGGTCTTCCAGTACAGCCCGAACGGCGAACCCGTCTATACGACCGATCAGATCCGCGCGCAGCTGCAGCAGTATGCGCAGAACGCTGTAGAGGGTGCCTATCTTCCAAAGACCCCGGAAAACACGCAGATCATGTTTCGCATGTACAATCCAAACTCCGGCGAACACTTCTATACCGCCGTGCTCAGAGAGCGCAACGCGCTGATTGAAGCCGGCTGGTGGTATGAAGGCATCGGCTGGCTGGCCGCCAGCAGCGGCAAGCCGGTTTATCGTCTCTACAACGAAAACGCGGGCGATCATCACTACACGATGAGCGAAAAGGAAAGAAATTTCCTCATCACGCAGGGATGGAAAGACGAAAAGATCGGCTGGTATTCTCCGGAAAATACGGAAAACGTGCAGCCGCTTTACCGGGCCTACAATCCAAACGCGAAAGCCGGCTCCCATAACTACACCGCCAGCAGGCGCGAACAGGACTTCCTGACTGCTAACGGCTGGAAAGACGAAGGCATTGCCTGGTACGGCATTCCGTTCGCGGACTAAACGGTCTTTCGCTTTTCCGCATTCTCGATAAACCTCTCGCCTGCCCGTTTCGAGCGCTCGAAACGGACAGGCTTTTCCTGCTTAAAACTTACGTCATCCAATGGGCCATACAAAACAAAAAGGAAACGACGGACCCGCTTTGCCTGTACACGGCTGTGCGAGGGAATCGTTTCCTTTTTCTCTGTTCGATTTTCCTTATTCGTTTTTCCGGAAAGCCGGGGTCTAGACTTCTTCGCGCTCGAAGGCGTTGCTGGAAATGCCCTGTGCGAGAATGCGGGTCGCCCAGGCTTTGGCGCCCTCAAGCGAATGTTCCCTATAGTTGCCGCACTCCTTGCGGTGCAGACCCGGAACCTGATCGATGGTCGTTTCCGTCACCTGTTCGAGCGCTTTTTTCAGCGCCCTGGCCGCTTCTTCGCTCGTCGGTTCGCCCCAGACGAGCAGATGGAAGCCGGTGCGGCATCCGTAAGGCGAGCAGTCGATATAGCCGTCGAACTGAGGACGCAGGTATTTGGCGAGCAGATGCTCAAGCGTGTGGAGCGACGCGTTGTCGATAAAATCGAGGTTTGGCTGCGTAAGACGAACGTCAAAATTGGAAATGACATCGCCTTTCGGACCGGTTTCGGTGCCGATCAGCCGAACGTAAGGCGCGATCACCTTGTCGTGATCGAGCGTAAAGCTTTCAATGGTATCTTCCTTTTTCATAACAGTAATCCTTATTCCTTTGTGTATGTCCAATGTGTATGTCCAAATCTTCAGGAAAGAAGTCCTGCATGGGCAATTCAGAATTGTGCAGTCTGCTTCCGTGTTTCGATCCAGACGGGGTTTATTTCGATGACTCCGGCTTGTCCGGCTGCAGGGGAGGCTGGGTGAGAATGTACTTTTCCATGAACACCGCCGTACCGTCGTGCCGGTTGGAGGCGGTGACGTATTTCGCGGCTTCTTTTATGGCCGGCAGCGCATTGGCCATGGCCACGCCGACCGTTCCCGCTAACATTTCCAGATCGTTATTGTCATTGCCAAACGTCACGACTTCATCCAGCGAACAGCCAAAGCGCTCGCACGCCTTTTTGACGCCTTCCAGCTTGGAAAGCTGCGGATGAACAAATTCCAGCAAAAACGGTCCGGAGCGAAATACGCGGGCGGTTTTCAGGCGGCCCGGCTCGCCGCTTTTCAAATAGCGGGAAATGGTCCAGGGCATGCCGACGGCCATGAATTTCAGACTGTTTCGCAGCAGCCAGTCGGGTCTGACTTTGTGAAAGCTCAGCCGGTTGCGTCTGGCCATCTGGCGTACGATCGGATTGTCGGCTGTTGAATACAGCCCGTCTCCATGATATTCCGCCATCGCCAGACGATAGCCTTTTAAAGATTCCATGACCGGCGCGATCGCTTCGGGCGTCAGCCAGTCGGTTTCTTCGATGCTTCCGGTCGCCGGATCCATATACATCGCGCCGTTAAAGCCGATCACAAAATCCACATCCTGATCGATCCCCCACAAAGCGAGCATCGTTTTGAGCGCCACCGCCGAACGGCCGGAGCAGATGCCAAATTTCACGCCGCGATTTCGCAGCGCGCATATGGCGTCCTTGTTTCGATCCGTAATTTTTTTCGTGCTGTAGAGCAGCGTGCCATCCAGATCGCAGACGACCATTCGGATCGGCTTATTCAGTTTTTCCATGTATGACCTCCTGAGATCTGTGCATTCCGAAATGAAGCGGGATATCTTCCTTTTTCAGAATTTTGAGCGTGCGTTTTAAAAACGGAAGAAAAGCGGAAGGAATTGAGCAGTTTGCGCAGGCGCTTTCCAGCCGCAGAAAATCCGTCTGTTTTTCCGTTTCGACAAGCACGCCTTCCATGCACCATTCGCGGTGGCTGAACAGATGGCGGTGTTCGCCAAGCGGCTGTTCAGACAAAACGGGATCCGGCTTTTCTTCGTCAAACTGATACAGTCCCGCAAGCAGGCCCGACGCCGGACGCTTGCGCAGATGAATCCAGATCGACCCGTCCGCGTCTTTCGCATACCATACGTACACTGTAAATTTTTCCTGCGGCCTTGCAGCTTTCTGCTTGGGAACGGGAAGACGCAGAGGATTTTCGCTGCGGCCGCTTACGCAGTCCGGATAAAGCGGACAGTCCGCACAGCGCGCGGCTTTCGGCGTACAGATCAGAGCGCCCAGTTCCATCAGCGCCTGATTCCATAAGGGCATCCATTTTTCTTCGGGCAGATCGGCCTGGACGCGCTTTTCGAGTCCTTTGCGGTTTCTGGCGATCGAAAAATCGTCTTCAAGGCCGTAATAACGGGCGTAGACGCGGATGACGTTTCCATCGATGGCACTGACGCGCTCGCCATAGGCAATCGATGCGATGGCGCCGGCGGTATAGTCGCCGATGCCCGGCAGAGCTTTCAGTTCCGCCTTCGTTTTTGGAAGCTTTCCGTCATAGCAGTCGACGCAAAGCCGCGCCGCTTTTTTCAGATTGCGAGCTCTCGAATAGTAGCCCAGGCCCTGCCAGAGCTTCATCAATTCATCGTCATCGGCGTCGGCAAGCTTTTCGATGGAGTCGTAGGCGTTCATAAAGCGCTCGTACGCGCCAAGTATGGCCTCAATGCGGGTCTGCTGCGCCATGATTTCGGAAACCCAGATTCGATACGGGTCCCGGTTGCAGCGAAACGGAAGTTCGCGGTGATTGTTTTTGTACCATTCCAGCAGGGCATTCTGATTCATGGCTCCCATTATAGAAAATCCGCCGTATCTCCTCAAACGGCTCCCCATAGGACTCCTGCCCGATCGTACGCATCGGAATATGTCCGCTGCTTTCGGCCTTCGTCCTGTGAAAAAGGAACCGCGCGGGTTCCTTTTCTTTTTCATCGTTTTTCCAGTGTTGCCGTCTTTGGCGTCTCGTCTGGCCTGTACGCTTTTGTCTTAGAGCAGCTGCAGGCTGACAAACTGCGCGTTTCCGGTCACAACCACATTTTCTTCGTTGGCCGGAATCAGAACGGCTGTGCCAGCCTGGGCGTGAATGACTTCGTCTTTCTGGCTGATCACGGCTTCGCCGCCGATCAGAAGCAGAATCTGATAGCTCTCATCCGTTGTGGAAAGAACGATCGAGCCGTCGAGTTCGCATTTATCGATTTCAAAAACGGACGTGTAGCCGATCAGCGAATTTTTCGCCTGACCGTCCTTCACGTAAAACGTCTTGCCCTCATCGGCGATTTTCGGCTGGGTGCCGTCGCCTTTAAGCAGCGAACTGAACATGAGCACAAACGCCGGTGCGGTCAGGACCAGAGTCAGACCCGGATTAAACGCGAACACGCTGCCCGGCTCGGTCGGCCACGCCAGAAAATCGTTCTGAAGGGAAGCCGGTTCAAAACCCGCGTGATCGCCCGGAAGACTCAGGGCTTCTGTCTTATTGAAATAGATCACTTGTTCAGCCGGCGCTTCCATCGTATAGACGATCGCTTCGTTTTCTTCGTTGTTGATGATGACCGAGCCGTCCTGGGGCGTGCTGATTTTTTCGATTTCAAACGGGACATACAAATACGGTCTGGACTTCTTGCCCAGCGTCTTTTCGTCCTGGCGGGAATACCAGTCGTAAACGGAAAGACCCGCCAGCTCGGTATTCACGAGAATCGAAGACGTTTCCGGCGTACCGGAAAACAGGAAAAAGGCCTGTTCATCCAGATTCTGACGGCTGACGCTCAGCAGTCTTGCGTCCTTGGCTGCACTCGATTCCACAACCGACTGCGGGGCACACTTATAAATTGCCATTGTGAATTTTCTTCCTTCCTCCGGCTATAGCCTTCTCTCTTGCGCAGGTCACGCTGCCGGACTTTGTTTCGGGAATCCGCTCGGATCGCGTGTTTCACTTCCCGATTTTTTCTTACTGGTTTCAGTTTAATCCGCTCCCTGCCCCACTCTGGCGCCATTGCCTGTTCAATCGCAGAGTTTTTCCTCGAAAGGCCTCGTTTGAAAGATCCTGTCTGGGAATGCGTCGGTTTCTGGATTCTTTTGAACCCAAGCGTTTTGGTTTGCGTGCGTATTCCGGTACGCTTTTTCTATCGTTAGATCGGCTTGTCGAAACGCAGGCGGCCTGCCGCCTTTTTCGGCCACAGCCATCTATACAAAAATCAGAATCGAATCATCCATTCGAATCCATGAAAAAGGAGGTCCTCGTTTATGACCCGTCCAAATCCCGATTTCAATTCTCTGTCTGTACCCGATTCTTCCCAGCGCAAAATTCCCGCAGATGTGCGCGCCGTCTTCTTTGATATTGACGACACGTTTTTCAGCCATCGTCTGGGCCGTATTCCCGAAGGCTATCTGGAGATGGTCCAGAAACTGAGAAAACAGGGGGTGTTCTGCGCGCTGTGCACCGCCCGCTCGCTTGAGCTTTCCGAAATCCTGCTCGGGCCCCAGAACGGACTGTGGGACGGGGTTGTCGCTGGAAACGGCGCCTGCGTCTATGACGAAAATCAGAACGTTCTCTTCTGCAAGACGCTTGATCCGCATACGATCGAAGCGCTGATCGAGACCGGGCGAAAACATGATGCCGGATTTTTCGTTTCCGGAAGCCAGGCGTTCGTCTTTGATAACGCAAAGTATTATCAGCCAAAACTCGACTCCATCCATACGCCCGTACTGCCGCGTCACGCGTGGACTCCCGAGCAGTCCCTGAGCGTAATTTCCATGTGCGTGCCCGATCCGCTTGCCCTGCGAAAGGAGCTGGACGCTCTGGATGGTCTGTTCGTGCACTATACGAAATATTCCGCAGACATTTCCCGCGACGATCTATCCAAGTTTGAAGGCATTTCCCGGCTCATGAAGCACTGGAATCTGCCCGAGCACGCCTATGCGGCCTTTGGCGATTCCTTCAACGATCTCGACATGCTCGACAACGCCGCCTGTCCGGTGGCCATGGCCGAAGGCGAACAGACCGCGCTCGATCGCTATCCGGCCCATACCCCGCCCGTCGAAGAAGGCGGCATTGCCGCCTGGATGAAAGCGCAGGGGTGGATCGAATGAAAGCCGCCATTGCGCAGATCGAAGTCACCGACGATCTCGAAACCAATCTTTCTAAAGCGCTCGTTCAGATCGAACAGGCGGCCGCTTTGGGCGCCGATCTGATTCTTTTTGGCGAACTCTGGAATACGCCCTTTATTCACGAAAACATCCGGGCCCACGCCCACGACAGCAAAGTCATTCTTCCTGCCTTTTCCAGAGCGGCCAGAGAAAACGGCATCTGGATTCTTGCGGGCACCATTCCGCTTTTTCATGAAGACAAAAACAGAAGCGGCGGCGAAAAATCGCTCTACAACACGTGTCTGGTCTTTAACGATCAGGGCGAAATCGTCGCCCAAGCCGACAAGCTGCATCTTCTGGAAGTGCATACCCGAAAAAACGACTACAGAGAATCGGAAGTTTTTACTCCCGGCGATGCGCTCGTTCGCTTTGCGAGCCCGTGGGGAAATATCGCT
>NZ_JBKXLD010000055.1:0-15448 GCF_047010065.1 Allobaculum sp. | reverse complement strand
GTACGGTGATTGTGACCGGACCGGGGGGGCGCTATGCAGGATAAAATCGCAAACCGCTACCGGATCATTCGTCTGATCGGCGAAGGCGGCATGGCGCTGGTTTACCTGGCGTACGACGAAGTGCTCGGCCGGGAAGTGGCAGTGAAAGTTCTTCGTCCGGAACTGGCTGAAGATTCGCAGACGCTGCTGCGCTTTATTCGCGAAGCCTATGCCGCCAGACGTCTCGATCATCTCAATGTGGTGGAAATTTATGACGTTGGCGAAAGCGGCGATCTTCATTATATTGTCATGGAGTACATTCAGGGTTCCACGTTAAAGGAAGTCATCGCTTCGTCCGGAGCCATGCCGGCCAGACGGGCGATTTCCATTATGAAAAAGCTGCTGAGCGCGATTGCGCAGGCGCATCAGCGCAATATCATTCACCGGGATATCAAACCGCAGAACATTCTGGTCAGCCGGGACGGCGAACTGAAAATTTCCGACTTTGGCATTGCCATTTCGGCGGATTCCAAGGATACGCTCTCTTCGCAAAACGCGGTTATGGGTTCGGCGCATTATATTGCTCCCGAAAGCGCGGCCGGCAAAGATGCCGACAAGCGTGTCGATCTGTATTCGTTAGGCATTGTCTTTTTTGAACTGCTCTGCGGAAGCGTCCCCTTTACCGGAACATCCTCCCCAGAAATTGCCCTCAAGCATCTGCAGGATCCGCTTCCGCCGATTCAGCCGTACAATCCAACCGTTACGCAGGCTATTGAAAACATCGTGATCAAGGCGACGGCCAAATCCCCGGACGAACGGTTTCAGAGTGCAGAAGAGTTTCTTTACGCCCTCGATCACTGTTATGATCCGAAAATGCGAAACGTCGCGCCGCTCGTATTAAAGACGAAGTCGCTCGAACTGCCCAAAGCACTGCTTCCAGGCGGTTCATCCAAAGCGGCGCCGGCAAAAGGCGAGCGTGTCGAAATGACACCGAAAACCGGCCGTTCCTCTTTGGCATCGTCAGTCTCTTCTAAATCGGTGCGCAAACCGGTCCGTAAGAAGAAACGAAAACAGATGCTCCGAAAAGCCGGACTGGGCGTTCTAGGCCTGGTCGGGACGATTGCGCTCATTGTGGTCATCTTGATGGCCGTTGGCGTTATGCCGGTGGACGGATGGTTTGGCTGGCACCAGATTCCCAATATTTCGGGTCTGTCCTACGAGGAAGCCATCGCCCTTCTGCATGAGAAAGGGATCAGCGACTCGATGATTACGATCGAAGAAGTCGTCAGCGACAGCTACGAAAAAGGAACAGCGCAGTCGACAAGCCTTCCGGCTGGCTGCTACATTCGCGAACGCGATCATTTAACACTCAGCGTAGTCAAGGGACCGACGTATCTGATTTCGGATTACACGGGTCTGTATCTGGACGACGTCAAGGCGATGTTCGCGCAGGATGGCGTGACGATTCCGATCGAAGTCGAAGAAGTTCCTGCAGCCCAGACCAATCCGGGCATCATTCTTTCACAGTCCGGCTTTGGCGCGGGCGAGCGTATCGATCCGCAGGGAACGGATCCCATTCGCTTTACCGTATCGACGTATCCATCGGTTGTCATCCGCTCCGACTGGATCGGCCGGGATGTCAACGAAATCAAGGATGAGCTCAACGAACTGGGCATTGCGGTCATTCTGAAAAATGTCTACGGATCCTCTGTCGTCAAAAATGTGGATCCGCCGATCGGTTCTACCTATACCCAGGAAGGAAGCAACAGCGTCATTACGCTGTATCACTAACGAGGCCTATGAAACAGGGAAGAATTATTAAAGTCATTTCCAATCAGTACACGATTTACTCGCCCGAGGAAGCGGTTGTCGCCACACCGCGCGGCCGCATGCGCAAAGGCGAAAAGCCGCTGGCCGGCGATATCGTAAATTACGAAACGATCGAAGGATCCGAGCGTATTGACTCCATTTTGCCTAGACGCAACCGTCTGCTTCGCCCGGCGGTTTGCAACGTCGATCAGGCGCTGATTGTCACGAGTCTGAAAGATCCCGATTTTTCGTCCAGACTGCTCAACCGCCTCATTTTTCTCGTTGTCCTCTGCGATATCGAACCGGTCATCTGCATTACCAAGTCCGATCTTTTAACTCCGCAGGAAAAGGAAAAAATCGATCAGGAACTCGAATGGTATCGAAAAGCCGGCTATCGCGTGTTCGTCTCCAATCCGGGCAGCGATGATGAAGAACTCAAGGAACTGCTCAAAGGCCGGATCAGTGTGCTGTGCGGCCAGTCGGGTGCGGGAAAAAGCTCGCTGTTAAACCGTCTGGATCCCACGTTCCATCTGCAGACGCAGGAAATTTCCAAGGCGCTCGGACGCGGCAAGCATACGACCCGCCATTGCGAACTGCATCCGGTTGCCGGCGGCCTCGTCGCGGATACGCCGGGCTTTTCTTCGCTCGACTTCACGCGCATGGATGTTTCCTCGCTGGCCAGCCGTCTGATCGACTTTGCGCCGTATCTGGAAGAAGGCTGCCGCTTTGCGGACTGCATTCATGTGGATGAACCGGACTGCATCATTAAGGAAAATGTCAAAAACGGAAACATCAATCCGACGCTGTATGAAGATTACGCGCTGATCATGAAAGAATTCAAAAACCGAAAGCAGTACTGATTCTCTGGCCAAAACGCATGGAACAGCTGCCTCCGGCTGCACCAGAGAAAACAAAAGCTGGCAGACTTCCTGAAAAGGGAAAATGCCAGCTTTATTTCTGTCTATGCGGTATCCGATCCTTTTCATCGAAACACTTCTACAGGTTCGAGTCTGCCCCTGCAAAACTCCACGCATATGGACAGATCCGCCGCGTATGCAGGAAGAATTGCACATGGACAGAACGATCAGTCTGGCTAGAAAACGAGCAGGCCGTGCTCACTTTTGGATGGGAAAAATCGCTCCATGTGGCGATTGAATCGTTTTTTGTTAATCTAATGGTGCCGGATTCTGTGCTTTGTCTTACAAAAGCCGGAAAAGGGAATCTGGCCAGCTGTTCACAGGGGACAGAGTAAAGGACAAAATTAATGATAAAAGGCTGTATGAACAGCCCGGCATCGGTTTTGTCGGACAGATTAGATAAGGAAGTAAGAAAAATGGCTGAGTTAATTATCGCTCCATCGGTTCTTTCGATGGACTACACAAAAATGCTGGAGCAGGTTCGCGCGCTCGAACGCTCCAGGGCAAAATGGATTCATTACGATGTCATGGACGGACATTTCGTACCGAATCTCTCCTTTGGTCCGGATATTCTCAAGCAGTTTCGCAAATCGACGGATCTCTTTCTTGATGTCCATCTGATGGTCAGCGATCCCGCGTATTTTGCCCGCGTCTTTAAGGACGCCGGGGCGGATCTGATCGTTTTCCATGTCGAAGCACTCGATAACGATCCGAAAAAAGTGTCGGCTCTGCTCAAAGAAATCCACGATATGGGCATCCAGGCCGGCTTTTCGCTCAAGCCGGATACCGATCCCGCCCCTTTCCTGAACCTGGTCAAAGAGGCGGATCTCGTTCTGATCATGTCCGTTTATCCAGGTTATGGAGGCCAGAGCTTTATTCCGGATGTGCTGGAAAAAGTCCGCGCCTTTGACAAAGCGAGAAAAGAACTCAACCCGGCCTGCCGTATTGAAATTGACGGCGGAATCAATGCCGAAACTGCTAAAGAAGCCAAAGCGGCCGGCGTAGATACGCTCGTTGCCGGAAGCTACGTTTTCAAAAACGATATCGAAAGCGCGGTTGAATCCCTGTGTTAAGAAAACACGACACAGCCATTCTGGTGACGCCGCTTGTGCGCGTACTTCCGGATTTTCAGAACTGCGACTGGATCGGCATCGATTCCGGCTATCACATCCTCGTCGAAAAAGGCATCACGCCGCTGTTTGCGATCGGGGATTTTGACAGTGAAGAAGATCTGACGGATGCCAGGACCCAAAAAGCCGCAAATACAGAAGGCTATACGTTTCCTTTCCTGCGCTATCCGGTCGCAAAAAACGAAACCGATTCGGAAATCGCGTTATTAAAAGCCGCAGAAATGGGCTATACGACGATCATTTTGTACGGCGGACTGGAAGGAAGGCTCGATCATACGATCGCCAATCTGCGCTGCATGTGCTGGAAAGTTCCGCAGGCGATCTCTATGGATGCCTGGCATAAAGTCTCTGTACTTTTGCCTGGGGAATATACGATCGATGCAGCCTATCCGCACATTTCCTTTTTTGCGATGGAACCTTCGGTAATCACACTCGACGGTTTTGACTATCCGCTTTCGCACAGGGCGATTGACCAGACCGAATTTTATACGTGCTCCAACTCCATCAGCCATCAGGATTCGGCGCTTGCGATCGTCGAGAAAGGACGGGTTCTCTGTGTCCAGTCAAGAAAACCGTAAGCATCTGCGCCGTCCCAATCCGTCGGAAATCGAAAAAGGATCGCAGGTCGGCGGGTGGCTGCTCGCTCTTGGCCTTTTGGTCATCGGTATTCTCTGCCTGTTCATGCCGGCTTTTCTGTATGAAGCGGTGCTGAACATTTTGATCGTTACGCTGATCGTGTACGGTCTGTTCAATATCGTTCTTTTTCTGATCAGCGGTCGAGCGGGACGAGCCAAAATTGTGTACGGACTGCTGGCTCTGGTCTTTGGCGTACTGATGATGTTTGGTGATCTTCGCCCGGAAAAAATCATGCAGCTCGTCTTTGGCTTTTACTGCGTCGGCATCAGCGTCTGCCTGCTCATTCAGACGTTCATCAATCGGGCCAACGGTTCCCGCGTGCGCTTTTCCATGATTCTGTTTACGATCGCGTATGCGATTCTGGGCTTCTCGCTGATCTTTACCCGCCTGTTTTCCACGCAGGATCTCATTCGAGTTTTCGGCGTCTATTTCTGCCTGCTTTCTGTACGCTTCGCGATCGACCTGTATGACCGCACCAGCGCCACATACCAGTGGAAGCGACGGCTTCACCTTTCATTGCCGACCGTTTTAGCCGCCATTATGCCGGATTTCGCCTTGCGTCAGATCAACACCCGTCTTCAGAGCGGAAAATCCGATCCCGTGCAGCCGGCCAAAAAAGAGGGCCCAGTCAAACTGAAAGCCATGGTCCACATCGGACCGGAAGGCCTGCAGAAAGTCGGCCATTTCAGCTTTTCCTGGAAAGGCATCGTGTATTCCTACGGCAACTACGACAAGGAAAGCGAACGCTTCTTTTCCATGCTGGGAGATGGCGTTTATTTTACCGTTCCGTTTGAACTGTATCTCCCCAACATCATCACGCATGAAAACAATACGATTTTCGAATATTCGATTGAGACAACGCCTGAAGAAGACGAACTGATCGAGCGGGAACTCGAAGATCTCAAAAAGCGCTCCTATCGCTGGTATTCGCCGATCGAACGGCGAGGAAGCCGTCAGCTGGAAGGTCTGGAAGATAACTATCCGTCCCGGCTTCATTTCCACACCGGCGCCAAGTTTTTCAAGATCAAGAACGGCTGCTTCAAAACGTACTGGGTCGCCGGCGAAAACTGTGTTCAGTTTGCGGATGTCATTCTAGGACGGATCGGTTCCGATGTTCTTTCAATGCGCGGAATCGTTACGCCGGGAACGTATTACGACTATCTGGAAAGCGAATATTCCAAGGAACATTCGCCGATCGTCGAGCGAAAAGTCTATTCGCCAAAAGTCGGCGAGCCCGGAATCTGAGTACGTCTTGCGTCGCACGAAGATTCAGATCCGTATCGCCGCTTTATACGTCCGAATGAATCGGCTGTTCTGGCTCAAATCCGCCAGAGCTTTCTTCTTTTCTGAAACAATAAGCCGCCCGTTCTGCGCAGCGTTTATGCAGGACGGGCGGTTTTGTATTGTCTGGCTGGAATGAACTGTTTTTTAGCGATAGTCAGCAGCTCAGGTATTCATCGCGCCGTCAACAGGAAGGATGGCGCCGGTGATGTAGCTGGCCTGATCACTGGCAAGGAAGACGAACGCTTTGGCAATGTCTTCGGGTTCGCCGATCCGGCGAATCGGAATGGAGCTGATCAATGGATTGATCATGTTTTCCGGCAGGGCCTTGACCATGTCGGTCATGGTGATGCCAGGAGCGACGGCATTGACGCGAATGTTGTATTTGCCGAGTTCACGCGCCAGAGAAATGGTCATGCCGTTTACCGCAAACTTGGAAACCGGATACGCCACGCCGGAAGGCTGGCCGTATTTGGAGACCATGGATGAGGTCGTCAGAATGACGCCGTGACCCTGCTCTTTCATGATCAGAGCAGCAGCATGGGAGCATACGTAAGGAGCGACGACATTCAGATCAATAATTTTCTTAAATTTTTCTTCCGTATAGGAAAGGAAAGGCGTGGAGTCGGAAACGCCGGCATTGTTGACGAGAACATCCAGCGAGCCGAATTCCTCCTTGATTTCCTGGAAATCTTTCGCGATGGCGTCTTCATCTACGAGAGATGACCAGCGGCCGGAAACGTTTGGATTATGGTTTAGCTCTTCGAGAGCTTTGTCGACCGTTTCCTTACGGGATCCGTACAGGACGACGGTATAGCCTTCCGCAAGGAAAGCTTCCACGGTCGCAAAACCGATCCCGCGGGTTCCGCCCGTGATAACAGCGACTTTTTGGGACATAAGAGACCTCCTGAATTTGTTTCTATTTTAACCGCTGGGATTCATTTGACAAACTAAAATGGATAAGATAATAAATTCACGATTTATGAAGGGAAAAGTACTCAAAAAGTGACTTTTATCAGGTGAAATCGATCTGCTTCACAGCTTTTGAAAGAGGAGAAAGCGCTGTACGCGAAACGGTTTCCAGAAGAAGCATCCAAAATCCGGAATTTGCGCAAGAGAGAAGCGACAGAACAGAACAATCGGGAAACCGATCAAAATATAACAGTTATCGTTAAAAATAATTATTGTTTATTAATAAGATATGATTTGTATATTTCAATAAAAATGAACGAATTGAATCATAAAACGCAAAGAGAGCAAAAATATATTGTGCGTTGGGATTGCGCAGCTTGGCACACTGATTCTGACTGATCGTTTGAAATAGAGAACGATCCAGGAGAGAACATAATGAATAAACGTGATCGTCTTGCCCGATTTTTAACCTGCCTTCTTCCGTGCTCGCTGATTCTGACCGCTCTGCCTGTACAGGCACAGGATCCTGTCGAATCCAGCACGGAACCGGCTCCCGCTCATTCCGATTTTGCAACCCTGGAAGCGGCCCCATCCCAGCCGGCGGTAAAGTCTGTTGCTTTTCAGGAAGCAGACGCTTCGGTTCCTGCAGAAAAACCTAGTACGCCAGCCCCAACCCCATCCGGTGAAGCGGAGAGCGGCGCTGATACTGTCGATTCGGGATTGCACTTGCCAACACAGACCTATCCTGCTGTTTCGGACGAAGCCGTCCGGATCGATCTGAATACGCTGCTTTCTTCTCTTACGGATCCGGAGCCCGGCGCCTTGTTTAGCCGTTCGCTTACAGCCGTAGAGGGTGTGACCAGTGCCGTGATTCGCTGGTCGGATTTTTCCGGAACACAGCTTGCGGAAACTGCCCGGGCCGGATACAGCAGCATCTATACAGCCCAGGTCATCCTTGAAATTCAGGATGGCTATGCCGTTTCGGGCGCTGCCATTCCGGCAGGATGGCAGCTTATGGAAGAAAGTGAAAACACCGTAACCCTGACAAAAGTCTTTTCGCCTACGCGAAAAGAAAAGCTGACCATTGTTCCGGTTCCGGAAGATATTCATCTTGCCAGCGACTGCCGAACATTCAGCGCTCTGATGAAGTCCACCTACGCGCCGAATCCTGTCGGCAAAGGCCGACGCGAAAGCAACGGTCAGGAAGTAACCATTTACTATACATATTCGTGTCCGGACTACAGTCCGACGCGCGGCGTCGTCAATACGCTGACCTGGACGGCGGAAATTGCGGATCCAGAAGGACTGAATCTGGACGATTTTGAGTGCAATGTCCGCTCATCCGGAACGATCCTCGCCTATAATCCCGAGCTGAAAAATCCAAATCTGGATGCCTATGACAGCTGGCGCGACTACACGATTATTCCTGTCGACATTCGCTCAAGTTTCGTCAATCCTTATAAACTGCCGGTTCAATATTACTGGATCCAGGACGATCAGAACGAAGTCGAACTGAAACGCGGTCTGTTAAGCCTGCAGGGCATCGGCGACTATACGCTCGAAATGCGCTTTGCGGGCAACGATACGTACCGTGCCCAGTCTATAAGAAAGACACTGAAAATCTCGCCGCGGGATGTGTCCCAGCTGGTTACGCCTTCCCGACAGAGCTGGTCGTATGGACAGGAGCCGCAGGCGCTGAATCTGGATATCGCCTACGACCATGACGTCGCCTTTTTAAGCGCCGATGATTTTGCGGAAGGCGCAATTCGCAATAAGAAAACCGGCGAGATTGTCACGCTTTCTTCTTCGCTTCCAGCCGGTGACTACGAACAGGAAATCGTCCTCAAAGACGGAATCGACTGCTATACGCTCGATACCCCGATTACGTATTCTTTTACCGTGACCAAAGCCAGCCCCGTCTGGAGTCAGCCTTCGAGTCATCACATCGCCCTGAACAACCGGTATCCGATCGATGTCAGGTGTAATGGCGACGGAGAATATACCTATTCGAGTTCCAATCCCGAAGTGATCCGACTCGAAAGCGATGCCGGAAAGACGTACATGGTCGGGCAGAAATACGGATCCTCCGCCATTACCGTATCGGTCAGTGAAACGGAAAACTATCTGGCCGGATCCGTTTCTTTCGACATGAAGGCAGGCTATATCGAACCGGCATGGCCGTATTTGCCGGATTCGATTTCCGTTACGTATGGAGACGGCAGTTATCTGCTCAATCCGTACTGTACCTCCTCAGGAAAAACGAGCTGGCGGGTTCTTCCCAGTGACAGCAGCGCGGTTTCCATTGATGAAACGGGCCGCGTGTCGATTCATCATGCCGGAAAGGCGGTCCTGGAATTTACAAGCGAAGCGAGCGGCGATTATTCGGCATCCAGAGTTCTTGTCGAAATCGAAGTGAAGCCGAAATCTATTGCGGTAGCCGCTGAGGATAAAACGAAAACGTATGGAGATCCCAATCCGGAACTGACCTGGACTGCTTCGGATCTGGTGGAAGGCGATACGCTGAGCGGCATAACCGTCTCCGCAAACACCGATCCGGATGCCGGCATGACGGACATTCTGGTGAAAGTCGATCGAGCGGCCAACCCCGACTATTCCATCACGACAATGAATGGCAAGATGCATGTCGAGCGGCGCGTTCTGGACTTTAAATGGTCGAATGCGGAGCGGATTTACAACGGGCAGGAACAGCTGCCCGACTATGAAGTCCTCAATGTTATTGAGAAAGATCGAGATACCCTGGGACTTCATTTAAACGGTGCAGAGAAGAATGCGGGAAAGGACTATCTGGCCTATTTTGATACGCTCGAAAATCCGAACTATAGACTGGATTCCGGTCAGAGTTTCTGTTTTTATTCCATTGCCAGACGACCTGTGAAAATCCAGGTGAAGAATCGTTCAAAAACGTATGGCGATCTGGAACCCGATCTGAACCAGGCTCTGGTCATCGCGGATCCGCTTTTTAGCCAGGAATTCGAGTATGTGATTCTTGTTGAACGCGAACCCGGTGAAAATGCGGGAACGTATGCGATGCATGTCGATTTGCCCGAAGGCCTGGAAAACTATGAGCTGTCCGCAGAAGAAAACGCCGTTTTCACCATTGAACCCAAAGACGTTCGTTGCCAATGGTCTGCAGATCCTCTCGTTTATTCCGGAAAGGCGCAGGCTCCCAAAGTGCGTCTTGACGGTGTCCTGGAGACGGACACGTGTGAAGCCATTGTGGACGGTCAGCACATTCATGCCGGAGCGGGATATACAGTCCGCATTACTGGACTGACGAACGCCAACTACAGACTGGCGGATGAAGGAAGGATGGAGTATTCCATTTCACCAAAGCCGGCGATCCTGAAAGCGAAGGATGCATCCAAAGTATATGGGGAAGCGGATCCGCAGTTTGATTTCCAGGCAGAAGGACTGATCGAAGGCGATACGCCAGGGGCTATTGTCTGGACGCGAACGCCCGGCGAAACGGTCGGAGACTATGTGCTGTCTCCTTCAGCCAGCGATCAGACGAACCGCGATTACGCGTTTGTCCTGCAGCCCGGTACGCTAACCATCACGCCAAGAACGGTGCAGGTCACCTGGCCGAACACCGATTTGATTTATAATGGCAAACCGCAATATCCGCAGGCTGTTCTTAGCAATCTGGTCGAAAACGATGACTGCAAAGCCGCCGTTCTGGGCGCACAGACCGATGCCGGCAGCTATGAAGCGCAGATTTCCGCTCTGAGCAATCCCAACTATGTTCTGGAAGAAACGCAAAAATCCACAGCCTTTGAAATCCAGCCCGCCGCTGTACATCTGAGCGTTAACGATACCAGCAAGATATTTGGCGAGAAGGATCCGCAGTTTGAAGCGGAAATGAGCGGCTGGTTTGAAGAGGAAAAGCCGAAGATCGTATTCACGCGAGAAGAAGGCGAAAACGCGGGAGAATACGCGGTGTCCGCAAATGTGGAGGCTCTTTCGGACAACTATCGTCTGGAAGCAGAACAGGGAACGCTGACCATCGAGCCGCGATCCATTGAAGAATTTTCTGCAACTCTCAAGGATCTGCTGCGAGAAAACGGAACGGAACTCGAACAGACGCTTGAAGATCTGATCTATACAGCGCAGGACGGCAAAGAATATCTCGTTACGCTGGAGTTAAAGGACCATATCCAAAGCGCCGGCGGCGCCTATGTCCTGACCATTCAGGGTACGCAGAACTTTACCGGCGAACTGAAGCAGAGCTTTGTCGTTCTTCCCGCTAACGGTCCGACTTTCGATCGAACGGAGGATGCAGCCGCCCAGATCGGACAGGGAAAGCTCCTTCTGGAGACGAAAACCGATCCCGCGCTTCCTGCCTTCACCCTGTCTGCCCTGCATGAGGATATTTTGAATGTTCTTGCTGATCGCGGAGAACTCAGCGCGATGGAAATGGCGGCTATTGCGGACGGACAGGATCAGACGATTACGCTGCATATTCAGGATCGAAGCGCAGATCTCGCTGAGAAAGTTCCGGATTTGTCGAATCCAGATGCAGAGGAGCATGCACTTGCTTTCTCTCTTGCGCTCGAACATCCCTTTGGATCGAATGGCCAGAACGCTAAATCGACAGGCTGTTCTGTGCCTGCACAAATGCGTCTTCCTGAAGAGATGCGAAAAGAAGGCACGGAGCTTCGTCTTTTCGCTCTTTCAAACGGCACATGGACACCGATCGACTTTACACGCTCTGCGGACGGATCTTCTATTTCCTTTGGGCTTGAAGAGAGAAGAGACTGCCTGCTCACAAGCCGCCTGGAAGAAGAAAATGCTCCAGACCCCGAACAGCCAGAACAGCCGGAAGATCCGAAAAACGACAAAACGAACGATCCCAAAACGGATCCGAAAGACGATTCCAAGGCGGCAAACACACCAGATACGGCCGCATCGCTTCTTCCAACATTTGGCGCATCCGTGATCAGCGCCGGCGCTGCGCTGCTCGCCCTTTTCGGACTGCATCGCAAAAACAGAAAAGATCGTAAAGATCAAAAAGGTAAATAACGCCGTTTTGATCCAGACTGGACAGAATGTCGGACCAAGCGATCTGGCTTTCTCCGTGCAGTTTGGAAGGATGAAACAGGCATTCCATGAAAAGAGGCATCCCAACGAGGATTTTTCCTCTCTGGAATGCCTTTTCTGCTTTTTATTGCTTCATCGGAAACCGTCAGCAAAGCACAAAAAAAGACCGCTTGGCGGCCTCTCTTGCATGTAATCAGTATTCGATTAGGATGTTACAGTCCACAGGAAGAGCAGGAATTAGATGGTACCCTGTTTCTTCATGGTTCTGAGTGTTCTGGCAGCAACCCGAATTGTTTTTGGTTCACCGTCCACCATGACAGTTGCTTTCTGCAGGTTTACGTTCCATTTGCGGCGGGAAGCTCTCATGGAGTGAGAACGTTTGTTTCCGGACATAGGTCCTTTACCAGAGATTGCACACTTTCTAGACATCTTGATCCCTCCTTCTCCAGTCTTGACTGTCCAAACAGTCGTTAAAGATAGTAACATTCAACCCATACAAATTCAAGTCTTCAAAAATAAAGTACAAAGACGAATCTGGCGGGGCCTTTTCCATTCGGCAAGCCGAGCAATGAGAAGGCCTGAATCAGGGGAATTTCTACCAAACGCTGTACATTGTACAGGGAATTGAAAACAAGTTCAAAAGGGAAGAATGAAAGATCGCAAATTTCCTTTAAAGTACGCCAGATTTCGACGATCCGCTCCATACGCACTCATAGCTGCCTTCTTCCGAAAATCCGATCTCATCTGCGCGCTTTGCGGCTAAGATAAAGGTATGAAAACCAATACACAAAACTCATGCGAACTCGATGAAAACGCCATGGATTCCACGGACAGAATCAGAGAAAAATCCGGCAATACAATATGCATTCAGGCCGGCGTTGCCCATAGGGAACTTTCGCTTCCGATCGACACGCCGCTGGCCGGCTATGGAAAGACGCGAAGTGCGAAAGGCAGTCATGATCCGCTCATGGCTTCAATCATGGTTTTAAACCAGATGGAGGAAGTGATCGTGATTGCCAGTCTGGACGTCCTGGCTGTGGATCATCTGCTGATCGAAGCCATCCAGGCAGCGCTCGATGCCCAGAACTTTCCGGCGCGTACGCTGATCGTACATGCGATCCATACCCATTCCGCCATGGGCGGCCTTTTAGAAACCCGATCCGGAATATTGAAGCAGGCGCAGTATTTTGCCTGCAAGACCGACGAAAAGACGATTGAAGCCGTCGCACAAAGCGTAGGCGCAGCCATCCTGGATGCCTGGAATACGATAAAAGATGGACGCATTTTGCACGTGCAGTCCGGGTATTCGCTCTGTAAAGGCCTTGGCAGCAATCGTACCGATCCGAGTTTGCCTGGTAACGATGCGCTTTACGCCCTTCAGATCGAGACGGATGCGCAAAAGGCTCTGCTTGTTTTCTTTGCCTGTCATCCGACGGTTCTGAACGCTTCCAATGTATATGGATCGGCTGATTTTTATGGAGCCGCGCGCAAGCATCTGAAAGAAGCCGGGTATGATCAGGTTCTTTTCTTTAACGGGGCCTGCGGCGATATTTCCACGCGCTATACCCGCAAAGCATCCAGTTTTGACGAAGCCGATCGTCTGGGATCCATTCTGGCAAGCGCTGTTTTGGGCTTGAGCTGGAACGAACAGCCTGTAAAACCCATTGAGGTCTTTGAAAAAACATATGTTCTTCAAAGCGCCCGCCCAAAACCAGTACAGGAAGCGCAAAGACGGCTGGAAGCCAGTCAGAACCATCTGAACGAACTGGAACAGGCCAGCGTTGCAGGAAACCCGCTGGATCCGCTGACTTTACGGCTTGCCGCCGTCAAACGGGATGCTGATCAGGCACGCTGTATTTACGCCATAAGCTATGACGGCGTACCCAAGCGAGAAATGAATGTAACGTTTGTGCGCTGGGATGCGCAGACGTTTGTCGGGCTGCCCTGCGAAATCTTCTCGTCGCTCATTTCGCCTTTTGATTCAAAGCGTGTTCACTTTGTTTCCTGTACGAACGGCTATCAGCTGTATTTAACGGATGAAGAAGCCTGGGATGATGAAGACTATGAAGCCTGCTGCTCCTTGTTTGCCCGCTCGCAGGGCGAACAGCTGATGGATCAGATCCAGAAAACGATGGCTTCAAAGAAGCGGGAATAGTCGTACGCAGAATAGGGAAATCCCGTTTTTCCTGCGTTTTCCCAATCATGGTATAATTCATGCGATCTGCCCGCCTGCGTCCTTTTTTGGTACGCAAATCCGGCAGAAGCAGGCTGCTCATCTATTTTTCCCGGCTGCTTTTCTGGTGTTTTTTGCGATCAGAATCCGGCCGTCCGGCGTATGTGAACAGCCTCGATCGGTATTGAAAATGGAATTGAAACGGGATTTCGACCCGCTGTATCCTCTATCTTTTTTCTTTCGCATAGAAAAACGGCTTTTTGTGCCGTAATTCTGAACGGGTGTCCTAAACGATCAACGCATCCCTTTGGAAATGGATTTGCGCTGCCGGAAGAAGAAACACAGATCGAGGTCGATACCCTTATACAAATAAGAGAGGCGAAATTTCATGTTATCTATGTTTAACGGGTTGCCCAGTACTCCGGGGCTTCTGACGATGGTCATCCTGTCTGGAATTGCGGTGCTGTGTCTGATGCTGGCGTGCATGCCGGCGCTGATTCGCTATTTACGCAAGCTCAAATACGGCCAGACGGAGCGAGAGGAAGGACTGGAAAGTCATAAAGCCAAATCGGGAACCCCGACGATGGGCGGAATCGCCTTTGTTCTCATTCCTGTTCTCGTCTACCTTGTGTATTACGCTTTCTTCCGGCCGTTTGGCTGGACGATCAACACAGCCATTGTTCTGCTGGCGTATGTCGGCTATGGTCTGATCGGTTTTGCGGATGATTATCTGATCGTCGTTCAGCACTCCAACATCGGTTTAAAACCAAAACTGAAGTTTGGTCTGCAGTCGATTCTCGCGCTCGTTCTGATCGCGCTCTATCTTATGTACAATGAGCCGGCCTTCTATTTGCACAACCTGTCCTTTGCGGTTCTTCCCACCTGGCTGTTTGTGATCATCGCTTTTTTCATGTTTACCGGCACGACCAACGCAGTCAACCTGTCGGATGGCGTAGACGGCCTTTGCGCAGGCCTTTGCATTGCTGCTTTCATTCCGTTTCTCTGCTTTGCGGTGTGGATGAACGATCTGAATACCGCTCTGATTCTGTTTCTGGTCATCTGCGCCCTGATCGGCTATCTGTTTTTCAATATTCATCCGGCCAAAGTGTTCATGGGCGACACGGGCTCCCTGGCTCTTGGCGGTCTGCTTGCCGCAGCGGCTATGGTTACCCAGACGGAATTGTATTTGCTGATTGCAGGTATCGTCTTCATTGCGGAAGCGCTCTCGGATATCATTCAGGTCACCTATTATAAAAAGACCAGAAAGCGCATCTTCCTGATGGCGCCGCTTCACCATCATTTTGAAAAGAAGGGCTGGAGTGAGATGAAAGTCTGCTACGTGTTCTGGGGCTGCGGCATGGTCGCCGGCGCGCTTTCCATCCTGCTGGCTATTCTTCATTAATTCCCGTTGATTCATTTGCCTGGTTCGAAAAGGAATCAGGCCTTTTTCATGCCATTCAAATCTCTAACCAGCGAAACAGCGAAACGCCTCTATATATCGGTAAGCGTCAAATAAAAGACGGGTATTTTCTCGACCGCCTCCTTGGGATAAT
>NZ_JBKXLD010000054.1:0-15647 GCF_047010065.1 Allobaculum sp. | reverse complement strand
CAGACGGGCGGCTGCCATGAGCACACCGGGAACGTTTTTGTCGCAGTTTGGGATCATGACCAGAGCGTCAAACGCGTGGGCGAGCGCCATGGCTTCCGTGGAATCCGCAATCAGATCGCGGGTGACCAGAGAATAGCGCATGCCGTTATGGCCCATCGCAATTCCGTCACACACCGCAATCGCCGGAAAAACGATGGGCGTTCCGCCAGCCATCGCCACGCCGGTTTTGACCGCTTCGGTAATTTTGTCGAGATTCATGTGGCCGGGAACAATCTCGTTGTAGCTCGAGACGATTCCGACAATTGGACGGTCGATTTCTTCCTGGGTAAGACCCAGTGCGTGCAGCAGACTTCGCTGCGGGGCTTTATCAAACCCCTTCTTCATTTCATCGCTTTTCATTGCGTACTCCTTTGGCCCCGCAAATCCGGAAGCGGATCTGGGAACCTTCCTCTTTTTTCTCTTAGGTAAATCTCTTTTCTCTTTCGTATTCTTCAGTCAAAGGCCGATATTCTGTTGGCCTCGACTGTTCTTTTCTTCTTATGGATTGGATCACTGTATCGGATGATTGTCTTCATCGGACCATGATCTGCATTTTTCCTAGCGCCTATCCGCCTGCTTTATTTGCGGAGTTTTACGCCGTACCAGGCAACGCCTTCACCCTTCCAGCCGTTTTCGGTCAGAAATTTCTGTTCCGCGGCGCTGACGGTAAAGTTGTGCGCGCCGGTTTTCGCGTTCGGGTTATACGCCCTATACAGCGGCAGAGCGCTGGCCTGATCGGTATTGGAATACCAGCCGATTTTTTCCTCCGTCCAGCCCTGGCTGACCAGAAAGTCTTTTTCCGTTTCCTTCAGGGTGTAGTGATGGTCGCCGACATTCGGGTTGTACAGACGATAAACCGCGCTGCCGGTATACGGCGCGATCCAGCCGATGCCTTCATAGCGCCAGCCAAAGCGAATCAGGCTGTTTCGCTCGTTTCGATCGGCGGTATAAAAGTGCTCGCCGGAGTTCGGGTTGTACAGCCGGTACATGTTCTGATTGCCATCGCCTGGCTGGGGTTCCCACGTTCCTTCCAGCGCCTTCTGTTCGTATTCGTTGAGGGCGCCGCGCAGTTCGTCGGTCGTATACATCGTTTCCGCCGCATCCTGGAAAAAGAACACCTGTCCAAAGAGCGGTCCTGGATTTTTGCCGTTTTGCGCAATGGCGAAACCGGTCAGTACATAGCGCGGATCGACGATATTGCGATAATGGCTTCCCCGCTCTGGTTTTTCACGGGTGTACCAGTAGTCAAACGGATTGCTTCCGCTGCCAAAGGGTGTGCCGGTGGACCCGCCCCAGTACAGGTTTTCCCCGACATCAAATATTCGGGAATGATCGAGACTGTTGGAGGAATAGTCGGTCTGCACCATGGCGACGGCCATCATCGTCAGCGAAACGCTCAGTTCCGGCTGATTTTCCTGACGGCGCAGCGCGTTGCACTGATCGATATAGTCCAGAGCCTGTCGAAAATGAGCGATAGACATGGCATCGCGGGAATCGTGCAAATCGCCGATGCCGTTTTCCAGGCCGTAAATCAGTACAGCCGCCGCTTCTTTTTCCGGACGCGTCAGCAGAAATCCAAGAATGCCTAAAGACAGCGGATCTTTCCCGTCATACAGGGCGACCCACTCTTCGACCGTTTTTCCGGAGTGCGTCATATCGATGCGCCGAACCTTCTGCGCGGACGAAAGCGAGATTCCGACTCCATCTGCAGGTACGTCACTCCTATGGACTTCCGCTTCTTCCGGTTCCTGTGCCTGCAGGCGCGTAAATGTTCCGCTGGCACCAAGTGTCAGGCAGGCGGCAAGACTCGAGGCGAGCCATGCGTTTTGTTTTTTGCGGCTGCAGATGGCTTTGTTTTTCTCTGCAGAATGGATACGATTGGTGATCCCGTGTGCTTTGAGCGAACGGGCTTCTTTACTGGACGGACAATCCATGGCCTGATCTCCTTTATTTGAATTCGTTATACTCTCCATTATATATATCGAATATATGTATTCTGAATTCTTCAGCGCGGATGGTTCGGACCGGGTACGATCTGGTCCTCTTTCCGTCAGTCTGTCGTTTTGTGCGATGAATCAAAAGGCCCGTCAAACGGGCCTTTTTTCGGTTGCACGAGGCAATTCCATTAGTTGTTGACGAGTTTGTCTTCGTCAGCCCAGGAATACAGAGCGCGGATTTCTTCGCCGACTTTGGAGCTTGGATGCTCTTTGGCTCTCTTTCGCATTGCGCGGAAGTGCGCCTGGCCGCCTGCATCGGACATGTCGAGCAGGAAGTCTTTTGCGAACGTACCGTCCTGGATGTCCTTGAGGATCTGTTTCATGGCTTTCTTTGTATCTTCGGTGATGATCTTTTCGCCGGTGATGTAGTCGCCGTATTCAGCGGTATTGGAAATGGAGTAGCGCATGCCTTCGAAACCAGACTGGTAGATCAGGTCAACGATCAGCTTCATTTCGTGAATGCATTCGAAGTAGGCGTTTCTTGGGTCGTATCCCGCTTCCACGAGAGTTTCAAAACCAGCCTGCATCAGAGCGACAACGCCGCCGCAGAGCACGGCCTGTTCGCCAAAGAGGTCGGTTTCGGTTTCAGTACGGAAAGTCGTTTCCAGAACGCCCGCACGGGAAGCACCGATTCCAGCTGCATACGCCAGACCGAGTTCAAGCGCGTCGCCGGTTGCATCCTGTTCTACAGCGATCAGAGAAGGAACGCCTTTTCCGGCTTCGTATTCAGAACGAACGGTGTGGCCAGGTCCTTTTGGAGCGACCATGATGACGTTAACGTCCGCAGGCGGAACGATCTGTCCGAAGTGGATGTTGAAGCCGTGGGCAAAGGCGAGTGTCTTGCCGGCTGTGAGGTTTGGCGCGATTTCTGTACGATACACGTCTTTCTGCTTTTCATCCGGGATCAGAATCATGATGATGTCGGCCGCTTTTGCAGCTTCAGCAACCGGCAGAACTTCGAAGCCCTGTTCCTTGGCTTTTTTCGCGGAGCGGCTGCCTTCATACAGGCCGATCACAACGTCTGCGCCGGAGTCTCTGAGGTTGAGCGCATGCGCATGACCCTGAGAGCCGTAGCCGATGATTGCGATCTTCTTGCCTTTCAGACGGTTTACATCGCAGTCCTGTTCATAAAAAATTCTGTTTTCCATGTAGATCGTATGTCCTTTCCTGGGAGTTTTCCCTCAAATTTACGGGCTGCTCCAAACCTTAAAACTGGATGGAGCAGATCTCGCTGCCAGTGGGCAGCGGCCAAAAGTTCCGTTCGGCCAAGACTAGCCGATCAGGTCCTTGCGGTCAGTTTCCATGAAGGCGAATTCATCAAGATCGTCTTCGTACAGGTAGTGGCAGCCTCTCTGAAGCGCCACAACGCCGGTCCGGGACATTTCGAGAATGCCGTAGGGACGGACGATTTCGAGAAACGCGTCAATCTTTGTCGATTCTCCGGTAATTTCCACGCAGAGGGTGTTGGGGGAGAAGTCGATAATCTTGCAGCGGAAAATGTCCACCGCGCTGACGATTTCCGGACGGGTTTCCGGGGTGTTGCGCAGCTTGATGAGCGCGAGTTCGCGCGATACGCGCTGGGCCGGAACCATTTCCTTAACGTTTTTTACGCAATACAGCTTTCTCAGCTGCTTAATGCACTGGGAGCGGATTTTCTCGTCTCCGTTGACCGAGATCGTAATGCGGGAGATCGCCGGATCTTCGGTAGCGCCGACGGTCAGCGAGTTGATGTTGAAGCCGCGGCGGGTAAACATGCTGGCGACGCGCGTCAGTACGCCGGAGTAGTTGTCGACCAGGCAGGCGATTTCAAATTTTTCCATCAGATTTCCTCCCGCAGGGTGATGATCTGCTCCATGCTGCCTCCAGGCGGAAGCATCGGAAGTACGAATTCATCCGGATCGATTTTGACGTCGATCACGACCGGGCCGCTCTTCGCCATGGCTTTGGCGATGACTTCCGGCATTTCTTCAAGCGTATCAATATGGAATCCCGGAACGCCGAACGCTTCCGCGATTTTCGCGAAGTCGCTTTCGCGGTCTTCCAGGTTTGTATTCGAGTAATGGGCGCCATAGAACAGAGTCTGCCACTGACGGACCATGCCGAGCACCTTGTTATTGAAAATGACAACAACGACTGGAGCGCCGGTTGCCTTGAGTGTTGCGAGTTCGCCCAGGTTCATGCCGAAGCTGCCGTCTCCAGTAAAGAGAATCGTACGCTTGCCAGAACCAAATGCAGCACCGATCGCGGCGCCAAGACCGAAGCCCATCGTGCCCAGGCCGCCGGAGGAAACAAACGTCCGCGGCTGCTGGAACGGGAAGGACTGAGCGACCCACATCTGATGCTGGCCGACATCGGTCGCAATCGGCGTAGAGGCATCGCAATAGCGCGCCACTTCGTGAATCAGCGCCTGCGGCGTCAGCTTATGCGGATTGGCGAGCTGTTCCTGCTGATTCAGTTCCGCCTGCTTCAGATCGGCTATGCGCTGATGCCAGGAGGGATGCGTCTGCAGATTGACCGCGTCGAGCAGTCGCTGTACCGCGTCGTGGATGTCGCCGGCCAGGCCGAGCGTTACCGCTACGTTTTTATTGAGCTCTGCCGCATCAATATCGAGATGCAGGATTTTCGCCTGTCTGGCGTATTTCTTTACGTTGCCTGTAGCCCGGTCGGAGAAGCGGCAGCCGATCGCGATGATCAGATCGCATTCGTTCTGCGCCATGCTCGAGGCGTAGTGGCCGTGCATGCCTTCCATGCCGAGGTAGCGGGGATGGTCGGTCGCTACGGCGGAAAGCCCCATCAGCGTGCAGCCGATCGGCGCATCGATCTTTTCGGCCAGACGCATGATTTCATCGGAAACTTCCGCGCCCAGCGAACCGCCGCCAATATAAATATAGGGGCGCTGGCTTTCGTTGATCATTTCCACCGCAGCAGCCATCTGTTTTTCGTTGACAGTTTTTTCCGGCATTTTTTCGGAATAGCCAAGCGGCTCGTAATCCGTAATTCCCTGCTGAACGTCTTTGGGAACGTCGATCAGCACCGGACCCGGACGGCCGGACTTGGCAATTTCAAACGCTTTATGAATGGTCTGTGCCAGCTCGTCGATGGAGTTGACGAAAAAGTTGTGTTTGGTAACCGGCAGAGTCACGCCGGTAATGTCTACTTCCTGAAAGGAGTCGCGCCCGATCAGATTCGTGGATACGTTTCCGGTAATGGCCACCAGAGGAACGGAATCCAGATAGGCTGTCGCGATTCCGGTCACCAGGTTGGTCGCGCCCGGACCGGATGTCGCAATGACCGTACCGACTTTTCCGGTTGCCCGGAAATAGCCGTCTGCCGCATGACAGGCATGCTGCTCATGCGAACACAGCACGTGCTTAAGACGATCCTGATAGGCATATAAAGCATCATAGAGGTCAATAACCTGTCCGCCCGGATAGCCGAAAACGGTATCCACGCCCTGTTCGAGCAGGCTTTCTACGATGATTTCCGCACCGCTTTTTTTCATGATGAACCTTCCTTTTTTTTCGATTAGGTTTGTTATATCACACCGAAATTTTCGGTGGTGAAGAAAATGTAACAAGTTTCCAAAACTTGTGTTTATTTCCATTTTGTTACATTTCTCCTGCTCTCTGTAACCGGTTTCATTAAAAAGACAATAAATTCGGCTTTACCAGAAGAGCGATTTGTATTTATCCATTCTAGGCAAGCCGATTTTTAAAATCAAAATCGTTTCGGTTCTTGTTCAATCCTGTCCAAAAAGAGTGAGAAAAACGTCCATAGTCCGCGATCTTCCCGCCAGCGGCTTAGATTCCCCTGCGCCAAACCGAATCACTGCCATTAAAAAATGCCTTCTTCATCGTTTCTGGGATGAAGAAGGCATCGTTCATTCGTTTTCTTAAAGCGGACGTATTTTTCAGCGACAGGCAGCAGGACTCTGTTTCCTGTTTTGCAAATCTAAGCCTGCAAAGGAACTGCGGATTCCTGCGGTGCGCTCTGGATGGCATCGCTTGCCGGAGGCGCTGGCCGTTCCACAGGAGGCGTCACTGTCCCCTGATCGCCGCCGCCAGGAGGCGTGACGGTTCCGCCCTGGTCTCCTCCGCCAGGCGGGGTTGTTCCGCCTGTGTCTCCTCCGCCGGGAGGTGTGGTCGATCCGCCCGTATCGCCTCCGCCGGGAGGTGTGGTCGATCCGCCCTGCGAATCGTCGCCCGTATTGTCTCCGGGATTGACAGGCGGCTCAGCTGGAGGCAGATTTGGAGCTTGTCCTGAACTGTTGTTTCCGGGATCATTTCCGCCCGGGTCCGGGGCATATCCGGGATCGGATGGCGGGGTTACAACTGGAGGTACGTAAATGTTGTTGTTGACAGCAGGCGGATAGTAGTAGTCCGGATCCTTGAACTGATCCGCATTTTCTTCATAGAAGTTGCCGTCCGGCTGTTCAACCATTTCGTTTTTCGGCGTGTCGTCTTTCTGATTGCCGCCGTTGGTCTGGTCGCCGCTCATGATGACGTTGTTGTAGTAATCCGACTTGGAAGCAAGTTCCGCATTGAACGCCAGCAGACCAAGGTTTTCGATCAGCGTCTGTTCGTTTGCATACAGGCTTGTTCCCAGACCGAGACGATGGCCTTCGATATCGATGCCCATCGCTTCGATAATGGTCGGGAAAATATCGAGCGTGCAGTATTCACGCGTCTGATTCAGCGTATATTCCGGGCCGTTGAGCACGGTGAAGTACGCCTTGCGCGAATAGTCCGAAGGAATGTTCGGACCGACCGATCCATCCATGCTCAGATGGTCGCCCGAGAGGATGATCGTGGTATTTTCGTAAAACGGCTGTTCCTTGAGCCAGTCGATGAAGGCGCCGACTTTGCGGTCCGAGCAGTGAATGACGTTTTTGTACTGCTCGTCAAATTCGTCCGTGCAGTCCTTGCACTTGTAGCCGTCTACGAAATGCGTGTCGGCCGTGAGCATGGTGAAGTTGAACGGTTCCTCGTTTTTCGAAATCGTATCCAGTTCTGCCTTGGCCCAGTCAAAGAGCTTCTCGTCTTCAAAGCCCCACCATACGCGGTAATCGGAAGGAATCTTCTTTTCGCGGATGGCTTCATCGTAGTCGAGCACTTCGTAATCGCCGTGCTGCTTATAGTAGTTGGTCCGTCCGGCATAGGCGCCTTCCGAACCGCACATGAAGTAGTTTTTATAGCCGTTTTCTTTCAGAATGTCGCCCATCGCCGTCAGATTCGGCATGAACTGCACATCCGAGTCCAGATTGTGAACGAACGCCTGGTTGCCGACATTCAGTGGTACGCCCGCGCTCTGCGCAACGAGTCCGGCAATTGTCCAGCCGGAGTTGTTGGTCACATAGGCGCCCTGTACGTCCGGATTGTCCGCTGCAGCAAAGCTTTCGCCTTCCTGCTGGAGCGCTGTCAGGTTCGGAATGAGGTCTTCCTCATATCCCCCGCCGTTTTCGCGGCTGGCGTACGTGCTTTCCATGGATTCCATAACAATATGGATCACGTTGCGCTTCTTTTCGGGGAACGTCAGCTTGACGTCGTCTGGCTGTACGAAATGGTCTTCATACAGTTCGCTGACGCGGTTGGCGTTCTTGACATATTCTTCGTAGCCGACCGCATCGAGTCCGGTAAAGACGCCGCTGATCGCCAGCGCGGCACAGATCACAATCGCCGCAACCGAAGACAGGTTGAACGCCAGATTCCATTTTTTATCCGCAAACAGCCTGCGGCCTTTTTTCTTTAAGCGGATGCGCTTGATGCAGAAATACATGTACACTCCAAAAACGAGCGTACCGATGATCAGCAGCAGCCAGTTCTGTTCAAAAAATCCCGCTACAGCCGCCCCGATTGTTCCCTGCGCTCCTTCTGCACCCGCGTTCAGCGTATACAGCACCTGGGAGAAGCTGGTCACCTGAATGACCTGCGTCAGGTAATAGATCGTATAGAAAACAATGCAGGCGAGCCAGAACAGGATATAAGCGAGAATTCCAGTAAAAATCCACATAATCCTTTTTCCTTTCCGATTCTGCTTCTTTCCTCATTAAATTTTTTACGGCCTGCTGCATCCGCGTAAACCGTCTTTGGCAGCTTGCCCGTAAAAAGGTTTTTCGTTTTGTGTTTTCGGTTCCGTTTTCTCTTTCCAAAACCGTTTTAAAAGCGGATTCCGATTTTACCTTCGCGTAAAATCCGGTTTTCCGATTGAGAGAAACGGACACTAATTTCACATAATACGGGATTCGGCATGGATTACAAGCGATTGAGGATTTTCCTGAAATCTTCGAAGAAAGGGCCAAATCCTTTTGAAACTATGTGAAATGTTTTTATTCTTTCAAATGAAAAAAGCACCCGAAGGTGCTTTTGCATTTCCTGTTTATTTTCTGTTTTCCGTTACTTCGACGCGGACTTTCTCTCCGCCGTCTACCAGATCGAATGTGATCTTGGAGAAGGCGTCCAGGTTGTCAGCAAGAATTTCACGGACCGTCGAGAACACTTCATCCTGGCTGGCTTCACTTGGCGTGTCGTATTCAATCGACGTTACGATATGTTTTTTTCCCTGAATATCCGTCAGGTCTTTGACAATTGAACTCATAATATATGTCCTCTGGACCAAGTTTAAACCCCGCAGGCGCTGAAATCAAATCTCAGCTTTTGGCTTTTCCCACCGGTTTCTCAGCGGCCGATCGCTCTGCAGGCCTGTTTCCAGTCTTCGTATTCCTGTCTGGCAGCTTTTCGGTCGTTTTCATCAAGCACGCGAATGACGCGGCACGGATTGCCAGCCGCAAATACACCACAGGGAATATCGTCAACCACAACCGAACCGCTGCCGATCACACTGCCTTCATGAATCGTGACGCCGCCGTTGATCACACAGCTGCCGGCGATCCAGACATGATCTTCAATAACGATGGGCAGCGCTTTTTCCAGACCCGTTTTGCGAATGTCTCGATCCATGGGATGAACCGGGGTGTAAAACGAACAGCGCGGCCCGATCAGAACATGATTTCCAATTACGATCTTTCCTTCATCGAGCATCAGACCGTCCATATTGATCATGGAGTGTTCTCCAATATAAATCCGATGACCGAGATCGCAGTAAAACGGCAAGACGATATGCGCGTTGGCACTCATGTTGGGCACAAGCACGCGAAGCAGCGTCTGGGCTTCTTCTTCTGTCGGCGCCTGCGCGATCTGGCGCATCGTCTGGCGGGCAAAACTCCAGTGGCCGTCCTTTACTCCATACACATCGTACAGAAGACCGGCATCTCTGCGGCTGGACTGCAGAGAAATTTCCGGATGGCTCAGATCGGGATCGAGAGGCGAATCGAAAGAAGCGGACGCAACACTAGCCGCGTCCGTATTCTTTTTCGATTCCTGTTTTGAATCTGGATTCATTGTTGAACCGGACTTAGCACACTTTGCGCGTCCAGCCGAATTTGTCTTCGACATTGCCCCACTGAATGCCGGTCAGCGTATCGTACAGCTTCTGGGTGAGGTCACCTGTCTTGAAGTCATTGATAACGGCTTTTTCGCCTTTGTAGCAAAGTTCGCCGATTGGAGAAATAACGGCTGCGGTACCGGTACCCCACGCTTCCTGCAGTCTTCCGTCGCGGGCAGCGGCCATCAGATCGTCAATGGACAGATGTTCTTCGTGAACGGGGTAGCCAAGATCGCGGACGATGTGCAGAATCGAGTCGCGGGTTACGCCCGGCAGTACAGTTCCGTCAACCGGAGCGGTCCAGATTTCGCCGTCGATCAGGAACATGACGTTCATGCTTCCGACTTCTTCGACATATTTCTTGTGGACACCGTCCAGCCAGAGAACCTGGGTATAGCCCTGTTCTTCGGCTTTTTCCTGTGCTTTCAGTGAGCCGGCGTAGTTGCCGCCGCACTTGGTGAAGCCGGTTCCGCCTGGAGCGGCACGTACGTATTCATCTTCCACCCAGATTTTTACCGGAGCCATGCCTTCTGGATAGTAGGCGCCTACCGGGGAAAGGATGATCATGAATTTATAGGAAACCGCCGGATGTACGCCAACAGCGGCTTCGGAAGCGAACATGTAAGGACGGATATACAGAGATTCGCCCTCGTTAGCGGGAACCCAGTCCTTTTCGACGCGGACGAGTTCTTCAATGGCCTGTACAAACAGATCTTCCGGAACGGCCGGCATCGACAGACGGCTATTGGAGTTGGCAAAACGCTGCGCGTTTTTTTCCGGACGGAAGAGCTGAATGCTGCCGTCTTTTGTGCGGTAGGCTTTCAGACCTTCAAAAGTTTCCTGCGCATAATGAAGAACCATGGAAGCCGGATCCATTTCGATCGGTCCAAACGGGACGATGCGGGCATCATGAAAGCCGCCCTGATCCTTATCGTAATCACAGATGAACATGTAGTCGGTGTAGTATTTGCCAAAGCCAAGCGGGCCCTGGGGTTTTTCTTTCAGTTCTTTGCGCGGTTCAAAACGAATATCCATACAAATAAACCTTCCTTCTTTGAATTTTCTTAACCTTACGCCCCGCATAATTCTTTGGCAATCGGTGCGGGGCAAACGCCGTGATCCCGACGAAAAAATGAATCAAAACCATGCCAAAACCGACAATCTTCTTTCAGTCCGCTTTCAAAATGTTTCTTTGTTTTCACTACTTGACGATTTTAAGAAAAAACACGGCTCCCGGATAGCTGTCCGGGCTGTTCCCGCCGTCACTGCCTTCGGATTTTCCGTCCGTTTCGGTTTGCCGCCGCCTTTTCTCAAGGACACCGCAAAAAATGAAAAATGCTTTCCTTTCCCCACCTTTTTGAACCCTCTTTTCCCGAATTTTGCGGATTGGAATGACCAGAGGAATCAGCCAATGACGTGCGTGCTATACTGTTTCAGATTTTCCAGAAAGAAAGAAGGAAACAAAATGAATCTGATCATCCCAGAAAACTATGACCCGGTCCTCGATATTCGGCAGACCCAGGAAGCCATCAAATACATTCGGGATACTTTTCAGCACGAATTTGGCAAGGAAATGAACCTCACCCGTATTTCGGCACCGCTTTTTGTACCGAAAAGTTCCGGACTGAATGACAACCTGAACGGTGTGGAACAGCCGGTTCACTTTTCCATGAAAGTCCTTCCGGAAGAAGATATTGAAATTGTGCATTCCCTCGCGAAATGGAAACGCGCCGCTTTAGGCAAGTACGGCTTTGGCCTTCATGAAGGTCTCTATACCAACATGAACGCGATCCGTAAGGACGAAGACCTCGACAATCTCCACTCCGCCTATGTGGATCAGTGGGACTGGGAAGAAGTCATCGCCAAAGACGAACGCACGGAGCAGACGCTGCGCGAACATGTACTTCGCATTTTTAAAATCATCAAGCACATGGAACACGAAGTCTGGTACAAATACCCGCAGGCGGTAAACCGCCTTCCCGATTCCATTACCTTCATCACATCCCAGCAGCTTCTCGACCGCTATCCCGATCTTTCTCCGAAAGAACGTGAAGACGCGGCGACAAAAGAATACGGATGCATCTTCCTGATGAAAATCGGCGCTCCGCTGTCCAACGGTCAGAAGCACGACGGCCGCGCGCCGGACTACGACGACTGGCAGCTTAACGGCGATATCCTGTTCTGGTACGAACCGCTCCAGACCACGCTGGAAATTTCCAGCATGGGTATCCGCGTCGACGAAAACTCGCTGCACGACCAGCTGAAAGCGGAAAACGCGCTCGACCGGGAAAACCTGCCGTTCCATAAAGCCATTCTGGAACAGAAACTGCCATACACCATCGGCGGCGGTATCGGTCAGTCCAGACTGTGCATGCTTCTCCTTAAGAAAGCGCACATCGGCGAAGTTCAGGCGTCCATCTGGCCGCAGGATATGCTCGATGCATGCGAAGAAGCCGGCATTCAGATTCTGTAAGAATAAGAATCCTGTATTTCCATTCGACACAGGCTAGACACTGGGCAGTTCTTTCCGTCCTGCTGATTCAAAAGAAAAGCAGCCGCTCACGCGGCTGTTTTTGTATGCATTTTTAAAATTCCAGTTTCGATCTTTGCAGGTTACGAAGAACAAAATCGTTTGAGAATCCCTTTATTCTTCGATGAATTCGCGAATCTGATGCAGATCGAGGGAAGGATACTGTTCGAGGAATTCAAGCAGTTCGCGTGCCATGATCTTGGCGCCTTCCGTCTGTTTGGATTCGATGTTGAGCGGAAGCAGATTTTCGTGCAGCGACATGCGCAGCAGAGCCCATCCGTCACCATGATCCGTACCAAATTTCAGACGGACGCCTTCGTAGTTTGGCTGTACGAGCGTAATCGTGCTGCTTTCCTGCGCGGCGTACGCCTTGAGATCTTCAATGACCTGGCGGCCATATTCCTTGAACGCCTTCTCGTTAATTTTGAGACGGAGTTCCTTTTCGGCTTTTGGATGGCCGAGCGAAGCGATCAGATCGCTGATGGAATGCGAAGCCGCTTCGACCACAATCCGGCTGGCGAGATAGGCGCCGTCATCCAGATAGTAGTTTTCACGGAACGCCGCATGACCGCTGGTTTCAATGGCCAGTTCGGCATCGACGCCTTCGTCGTTCAGACGCTTGGCTTCGTTAATGACATTTTTGTAGCCGCGTTTGAAGCGGTGATGATGGATATTATGCTTCTCCAGGAATTCGCCAAGCTCATCGGACGTAACCGAATCCGTTACTACGGTCATGCCCGGATGATGACGAGCCGCCAGAACGGATGCCAGAGCGACAATATCGTTACGTCCAATCGGGTTCCCATTGCCGTCTACAGCAGAAGAGCGGTCGACATCGGTATCGAAGATGATGCCCAGATCCGCATGATTGTCTTTTACCGCCTTTACGAGCGATGCCATGGCTTCCGGATTTTCCGGGTTTGGAATGTGGTTAGGGAAATGTCCGTCCGGATCGAGGAACTGGCTGCCTTCGGTATTCGCGCCAAGCGGCTTCAGAACCTGATCGACGAAGAAACCGCCGGCACCGTTTCCGGCATCTACAACCACGTGAAGTTCTTCAAGCGGAAGATCGGGGTTCACGGCTTCCTGATCGACTTTTTCCCGAATGATGTTGCGCAGATGCTCCGCGTAGACGCTCATCAGATCCGATTTGGTAATGGAACCGCCGGGTTTATGGTTGAACGCTTCCCGTTCGGCAATATCGATGACCTGAGCAATTTCATTGGAATCCAGGCCGCCGCCTTTATAGAAAAACTTCATGCCGTTGCGGTTAGCCGGCATGTGACTGGCGGTAAGCATAATGGCACCGTCCGCATCGAAATCATCAAAAATGGTCGACATGAACATCGCCGGCGTCGTGGAAAGACCAGTATCAAAAACGTCCACGCCATCATAAACGAGGCCGTCCATGACCGCATGCGCCAGAGCTGGACCCGAAAGACGGGAATCGCGGCCGACCGCGATCGTCATATCCGTTTTGCCGGTCCGTTTGCGCAGCCAGGCCGTAAACGCACGAGCCAGAGCGCGCACTTCCTTATCGGTCAGATTGACCGGTTCTTCCGGATTCAGATCCAGGGCAACTCCGCGAATATCGCTGCCGTTCTGGAGTTCTTTTAAATTCATCGTATTCTCTCCTTTGCGTATGTTTTCTCATCCAGATCCGCAAGCGTGATTTGCCCTTGCGCTCTGGCTTGGTATTCGTATTTCGTCTGAAAACAGATTCTTTCTGGCTTTACCAACCCGATCGAGAATCGTTTTCCATCGTTTTCATTATAGCCGTACCGACATCCTCTCTGCCGGACAGCGCATAAAGAAAACGGCTGTCTAAACCGTGCAGGTTTTCGACAGCCGTTCTGTTCCATCCGCAACGCAGGGTGAAAATGGAATTCAGTTTTTCATAAATTGGAAGAATGTTTAGTGTTCATGGCGGATCAGGCCGAACGCTTTCGAGCATTCCATCACAACGACTGGAACGAAGATCAGACCGATACCGATCAGATACAGTTCGCCCGTCAGATAAATCGTACTGAATGCGCTCATGACACCTGGAACAAAGAGAACCAGCGCCATCATGACAAGGGAGAACAGAGCCGCGTAGTTCAGATGCTTATTGGAGAACACGCCGATTTTGAACAGAGACTGCTCGGAACGCATGTTATACGCCTGAACGGTCTGCGAGCAGGCAAGAACCATGAACGCGAGCGTACGGCCGGCGTTTTCCACATGCATCGTATTTTCACCGATGTAAAACGCGATAATCGCGAGGGCGCCAAACATCAGACCCTGAAGGATGATCCGCAGACCGAAGCCGCGGGCGAAGATGCCTTCATTGCGCGGTTTTGGTTTTGCCAGCATAACCGAATCGGGGACAGCTTCCATGCCCAGCGCAATGGCGGGCAGAGAGTCGGTGACCATATTGATCCACAGCAGCTGCATCGAAAGGAAAATGCTCTGTTTTGAAATCAGCATGACCAGGAATACGCAGATGACTTCGCCGATGTTCGTGCCAAGCAGATAGCCGACGACGTTCTTGATGTTGTTGTAAATGCCGCGGCCTTCCTTGACCGCTGCGAGAATCGTCGCAAAGTTGTCGTCGGTCAGCGTCATGTCCGCTGCACCTTTGGCAACATCGGTACCGGTAATGCCCATCGCTACGCCGATATCGGCGGATTTCAGAGCCGGCGCGTCGTTGACGCCGTCGCCGGTCATGGCAACGACTTTACCCTGACGCTGCCAGCTCTTTACGATACGAATCTTGTTTTCAGGCGATACGCGCGCATAAACCGCGATGTCGTTGACGTTCTGGTCGAGTTCACGATCGCTCATGGCGTCGATCTGACGGCCGGTAACGGCTTTTTCACCCGGCTCAAGAATGCCGAGTTCCCTGGCAATCGCACTGGCGGTAACTACGTGGTCGCCGGTAATCATAACGGTACGGATGCCGGCTTTCCTGGCTTCCGCAACCGCATCCCTGGCTTCCGGTCTTGCCGGGTCAATCATGCCGACCATGCCCAGGAACGTCAGATCCTTCTCAATGTTTTCTGCGGAAAGATCGGAAGGCAGTTCATCGAATTCACGCTTGGCAATCGCAATGACACGCAGCGCGTTTTCCGACATTTTCTGGTTGATCTCTCTGGCTTTTTCCTTGTCGCCATGCGTGATCTTATCGAGCATTTCGTCAACCGCACCTTTAGTGATGGCAACGTATTTTCCATCCATCTTGTTGATGGACGTCATCATCTTTCGATCCGAGTCAAACGGAAGTTCCACAACACGCGGATATTCCTTGTTCAGATCTTCCTGTTTCATGCCGTTTTCGTCAGCGGCCATGACAATGGACGTTTCCGTCGGATCGCCGATCTGAATGGCTTTGCCGTTTTCCCAGCTGATTGTACCGTCGGAATCGAGCGTGCCGTATTTAAGCAGTTCACGAAGACCTTTGGAACTGTCGCTGGTCACTTTTTCCACGACGTTCGAACCGTCGACATAGCCTTCAACGACCGTCATGCGGTTCTGAGTCAGCGTACCGGTTTTATCGGAACAGATGACCGAAGTCGAGCCGAGGGTTTCGACCGCCGGCAGCTTGCGGATAATGGCGTTCTTCTTGACCATGCGCTGAACGCCAATGGAAAGAACAATGG
>NZ_JBKXLD010000053.1:0-15778 GCF_047010065.1 Allobaculum sp. | reverse complement strand
CTAAAGGTGATTTGATGCGTTTTGGAAGTCATTTCCTTAACGCTCACTTAGAATATCACGTCCTGCATTTTCACGCAAGCTTTATTTGTGAATTTTTCTAAGAATTTCACATTGCCGTTTTTTTAACGGGAATCCCGCTTGCAAACAGCTTGTACTTTATACCTCTTTAGAGCGCAGTCCGTCAACCAAAAAGTTCTGAAGGCGTCAGAAAAGAAAATTGAAATAGTAAATTCCAGTCTGCTGATTTTTTGCTTCTGGCTTTTTAAGCGGTCAAAACATGTTTTGAAGCCAAAACGCTATACCATATAACCAACAGACAAAAGACAGAATATGACGGATTGAATCCAGGATTGCAGACGGCTGCTGCGAAGATCTGCTTTTCTTCGCTCATGCGAGCCTGTATTCGCAGCTGGATCCGTTCATTCAGACAGAAGCAGTTGACTCTGCTCAGTAAGGAAACGTTATATGGATCAGCTCAAAGAGACAATTCTCGAAAAAGGAAAAATTCTTTCCCCCTCGATTTTGAAAGTCGATCAGTTTCTGAATCACTGCATCGACACCGAACTGATGGATGCGATTGGAAAACGTTTTGCAGACTGTTTTGCCGGTCATGGCATTACAAAAGTCATTACGATCGAAAGCGGCGGAATTGCGCCTGCGCTGATGACCGCGGTTCATATGGGTGTTCCGCTGATCTTCGCCAAAAAAGCTGTCCCCTCCACCATGACAGATCCCGTCTTTGTGACCGTCCACTCCTTTACGAAAAACATGGATTATACCCTCTGCATGGGACGTTCCCTCATTGCGCCAGGAGATCGTGTACTTTTCATTGATGATTTTCTGGCCAATGGACAGGCCTTTGAAGGTATCCGCACGCTGCTCGAACAGCAGCAGGCTGTTTTAGCCGGTGCTGGCATCTGCATTGAAAAATCCTGGCAGCCTGGCCGCCGCATCGTGGAAGAAGCCAGTATTCCGTTATGTACGCTGGCTTCCATTGCTTCCATGTCTCCAGAAGAAGGAATCACCTGGAATCTGGATCACGAAACGTGCTAAGCCGGTTTCGTTCTTCGTTTATCCGCCCGGCGGAAAGCCGATGTGAAAAAATCGTTTTATGAATTCACCGCAGAATACAAACCGCGCTCTGTTCGATGACATGCTGTCCATCGACAGAGCGCGGTTTTTTATGAATTCTGACAGCGGGATAGGGATGAAATTTTGGTTTCTCCGTATGTATTCAGTGAAGGTCGTCTGTGAATTATTCCTGTGATTCGGTGAAAACGACTCTTCCCTTAGCTTCATCGATATCGTAGATCAGTTCGCCGGCAGCCGGAACTTCGATCGTTCCGGAAAGCGGGTTTTTGATGCTGTCAATCGGTTCGGTCAGCGTCGCCCGAACGTCCGAACGCTCAAAGGCGAGATCGGTATCCACCATGCGGCAGTTGATCAGCTGAAGGTTCTTGCAGTAGCAGAGCGGCTGGGTACCGATGATTGTGCAGTTGATCAGCGTCAGGTTTTCACTGTACCAGGCCAGATATTCGCCTTTGATCACGCTGTTGCGAACCGTGACATTTTTCGAATGCCAGAACGCGTCTTTCGTATCGAGATTGCAGTCGTCGAGGGTCGCGTTTTCCACATACTGGAACGAATACTTTCCATGAAGCGTTACGTGATCAAAAAGAAGATGGCTTGAACGCATCATGAAGTATTCCGCTGTGACTTCCGTATCGAACATGATCATCGAGCGAACCGACCAGCCAAATTCCGGCGAGTTCACCGTGCAGTCGGAAATGCGGACATCCGCACATTCACATACGGCTTTAATTCCGTTGAGCTTGCTGTGGTCAATCTGCACATGATCCGCATACCAGAGGGCAGCCCGGCAGTTTTCCGTCAGTTCTGCATTTCGGATGGACAGATCTGTGTCGTGCCAGAACGGATAGCGAAGATTGCAGTAGCAGTCTTCCACCTGAATGCGCTGGCATTCTTTCAGTGCGCTTTCTCCGTCGGCCGGTCCATCAAAGCGGCAGTTTTTCAGAGTCAGATCATGAGCACCGTAAAAGGCTCTCTCCTGATCAAACGTTTCATTTTCACAAATCATCGGGTTTCGATCCTTTCCATATATGTTTTTTTCTGTATATGTTTTCGCTTTGCGTCTTATACATATGATGAATAAATAATTGTTTTTATTCATTATCCTGATTCGCAGCCATTATACGCCTCTCCATAGTTTTCCTGCAGTTCAAGCTCCTGATCCAGCCTGGGCCATCCAGAATTTGAAGGTTTTCTGTTGGAAACCGAGATGTACTGTCGTTTCTCCAGAAGAGCGCAGAAAAGGACAGATTCAGCGTTGCCGGGGCGCTTTGTCTGTCCTTTGGTTTTATTGCCTTTTTCAATCCGCCATTATTCAGGCTGCCTGCCGTTTTAACGCATCAAGCTGGGATGCGTCTGGCGTTTTTCTCAGGTTCAGAAGACGCTGATGAAGCTGACGGGCTTTTTCATTCGTATCCGTCTGGCTTTCGGGTTTTAAAACCAGGGATCTGGCCTGCTCAGCCAGTTTCTGAAGCGAATCGAGAGAAGAAGAAAAGTCTGCCGGATTCAGCTGTTCCGTTTTGTTTACAGCTTCTTTCAGCAGTTCGACATAGATCGGCTGAACTTCAATCTGTACATTCCGTTCGCTGACATACCGGCCGAGCAGTATGATCGTTTTTCCTTCCCGTGCATAGACGTAATCTACGCCTGCATTCAGAGGAGCCAAGGCGCCTTCGATTGTGACCGTTATGGTTTTGGGCAGCGCCCAGCCATCTTCTGCCTCCAGATTCATTACACAGTCGCGCCCCGTCTCATGTTCTCCGTGAATACGCAGACTGCAGTGCTTCAGGCTATCCGGGCTCAGAGAAATTTCGCCAACCCCGTCTTTTACAGCATGGATCACAATTCGCAAAGCGTGACCGCTCATCTGGTCTGCCGGGATGGTCAGTTTACCCGTCTGGCTCGCATAGGCATAGGCTGTCGAATCCAGAAGCCGGCTGTCCATATAGACGGAAATCTGGCTGGGCAGTTTATAGCCGTTCTTTGCCTGCACCTGCATCGCAAAGTCCGCATTTCGTATCGCCGTTTGTTCCTGCGGCCAGCTGACGGCATCGCCTTCCAGCTGCAGATCCATTACATCCAGAACACCCTCGGCTTCCAAAGTCAGTTCGCCCTCGGTAAGCAAAGACGGAAGGAGCACAATTTCACCGGTCGAAGGATCATACGCATATTGATCGGAAGGAACCGAAACATTGTTCTTTTTTAGTCTCACGCCTGTCGGCAGCGTATACGAAGTATCGGCTTCCAGTACGATGCGACAGGAACCGTCTTCCTGCTGATTTTTCGAGGCAATATGCACGTGTATCAGATTATAGGAAATATTTGCCGCTCTGGATACCGTCAGACGATAAGCCGTTTCGTTTCGGGCATAGTCGCCAATTACGACGGTATACGAACCTTCTGAAAGATGGTCTGCCGGAAGCGTAATGGTCTGTGTCTGGCCAGGCTCTGCCGCCGTATCCGGCGCGGCAATGGCGGTCGTTTTTCCATTTTGATCGACGAGCGCGCCGCTGCTGCATAGCGGTTGTCGCGAACCCTCAGTTGGATTTCATCAGACGAAGCCTGTGCGCTCTGCAGCTGGGGGGCTTCGTTATCGAGCGTGAATGGGAATTCAAGCTTCATGCCAGGCTTTAATGTGCCATTCAGCGCTTTTTCCTGAAGTTTCAGCACGTTGCCGCCTTCGGTATATTCCGTAATGGCCGCGGTGGTAAATACGTAAGGCGTGTTTTCGGCCAGACCGTTTGTCATCGTCGTATTGACGAGCCGCTGCGTATGGGTCTGATCGTTCCAGTTCGTCTGGGTGCCGTTCAGTGTGGTATAGGGTTTGGAAAGATTAACCGAATACGTTCCATCCTGATTGTTCAGCATCAGCTGGCCGTCTGCAGTAAAGATCATATGGCGCAGACCGCTGATGTTTCGAACGGAGGAGAACGTTACGTCCACAAAAGTCTGATCCGAGTTCATCGCCGAGCGGGATTTATCTTCCGTGCCTTCTTCCACTACATACGGATTGCCCGCGAGATAGCGGGATTTCTTCGTGCTGGTGGAGGAAATTTTCAGCATGTTCGTATGGATGCGGCCATCCGGATCCCGTTTCACCACATAGGCAGTTTCATCTGGATCTTTGGCTGAAAAATACAGGGAAACATTTTCGAAAATACCCGGTTCTTCCCAGTCGCCGAAAAAGCCCAGGATCGGAATGGAATAAACGGTCTCGTTTTCGAGATACGTGCCGGCACTGCTGCAGGGGCGAATCGTCACATAGCCTTCGATGTAGGCACCTTTGGGCGTTTCGCGATTCAGTCTTTCCTTTTCTGCAGCAGAGAGCGCATACGTCAGATTGAAGCCGCTCTTCGCGCCGTTTTTGAGTGTGTAAACCTGATTGGCCTGGGTGTCCGCTTCCAGATCCATCGGGCGGGTGGTCTTGAGCAGGTTTCCGTGCTCGTCGACCTTCTGGGTAAAGAGATGCTTTTCTACCTTGAAGTGAATGTCGCTTGTTTTTTCGATTCCTTCCAGATAAATACGGGACAGATAGCTGCCGGTACGATCCTTATCGTCCTTGAGTTCAATTTTGACTTTGCCGTCTTCTGCAGAATCGGTTGCCGACGGATCCATGGAAATCAGAAGCTTTCCATGAACCGCCTGATCAATGCGGACTTCTCCAGCCCCCTGCTGCAGAACCGGCAGATAATTGCCGTCCTCATCCTTCATTGGAATCGCGGTCGACATCAGAAGCGAATTTTGAAGAAAACGTTTGCTTCGGCCAAGTTTTGTGGTGAGATCCTGCTCGTTAATCCAGTGCGACAGAATTCCAGCCATGCCCGCTACAGCAGGCGTCGCCATCGAAGTACCGGCCCGGTAATCGTATCCGGCATTCGAAGATTCACCGTTGCTGGAAAGAATCATGACACCCGGAGCACTGACTTCTGGCTTGAGTTCCAGCGTTTCCGGAATGCCCCAGGAACTGAACGAGGCTGCGTTCATGCGCAAGGACGTCTTACCGGACTGGTCTGTCTGGAAGGAATCCGGGTCAGAAGCCGCCACAGCAAGAGTATTTGTATACGTTCCAGGCGAACCGTCGGTCGAAAAGGAAATATCACCGGGTTTAAGCTTTCCGTTCAGGTTCGTGCTGTCGGCCCAGTTGCCGCTGTTGCTGGACGCGGCACAGATGACGACATCTTTCTCCTTCAGATGATCGAGAATATTCTGGTAGCGCGGATCGCTGCTGGTGCCAAATCCGGCGGAATTGCTGGAAAGGGACATATTGATCACGTCACAGTCCAGCGTGATCGCATCTTCGATTGCCGCAAACAGTGTGGATTCACTGCCGTTGGCATTTTGACCGAACACTTTCATCACGAGAATCTGTGCATCGCTCGCATATCCCTTCATATACTGAGATTCGATAAAACTGTTCCCTTTTTTGATCAGGGAATTGGCGGCAATGATTCCCGTGACATGCGAGCCATGATCGATATTGCCAAGAGCGTGGCTGGCGTCGATCGTTCCGTCCGCATAGTTGTACTGGAACGGAATCTTGTCCGAAATATACAGGCGGTTCAGATTTGCACTGCTTTTGTCGCCGTCCTGCAGATGAAGCGAACTCATTACCGCTTCAATGTCGCTGGACTCCATAAGATCCAGACTTGCCTTATAGTCTGCCGCGTTCATATGGTTTTGCTGCGCTTTACGGGAGAGCGATTCATTGAAGCAGTCGTTATTGAACACTTCATGACTGGCGTTCAGACCGGTGTCCAGCACCGCGATACGCGTACCCTGACCGCTTTCCTCGTTCAGAGCCTCGTCGTTGATTCCCGTTACTTCACCGTTCGTTCCGCCAGTCTGAGCCGATCCAAGATCGGCCGGCTGGGTATCTTCCGCTGGATAAATTTTCTGCTCAACCGTCACCTGCCGGACAAAGTCCAGAGACTGAATGTTCTCAATCTGACTGGTCTGAACTTCGACGCTGACGGCACTTGCGCTCAGATCCAGACGGGTGAGAATGTCGAGCGGCTTGTCGTTCTGGATCTGACGTTCAATCTGACGAACATGCTCATCCTGACGTCTGCGGATGTCTTCACGAAGCGCGATAATATCGGGATCCGCCGGATCCCAGTCTTTCCCCTCCATGATTTCCATTACGCACGGATCCGTGAATTCAATCAGAACGCGTGCGGTTTTCATATTCTGAACGCGGACTGTCCCGGAATCTGCCGGATACTGTTCTGGAAGATCGTAAACGTCTTCGATCGGCTGCGCGCTGACGATATATGAACGGTCATTTTCCGAATCTGCCGCCGCTGCGGGAACAGCCAGTCCGCAAAAGCTCACGGCACCGGCCAGAAGCACGGAGAGCATCCGGCCGGTCAAGTCGGCTGGTTTATGCAATTTCATTCCTTCTTTCCCCTTTCTTTTCTTATTCAGGCAAAACACGTTTTGTTCCGCTTCGAACAAGTCATTTCCCATTTCAAGCTCCCTTTTCGATCGATTCTATTCGCCCTGAAGAAATCGTCTGGAAACAGAAAAGAGGTTTTGCCGACTGGATTTCCTTTACTCTGAGCGGACAAAGCCGTTCAGCTTGTACGCTGCAAGATTTTCCTTTCGGCAAAATGACCTGTATGGTTACCCGAATCCGCCAGACCGTACAGTCTTGCGTCTTCTGAATCTCATCTTAGCAAGAAGCACGTTTCCATAAAGCGGACTGTTGAAAATGAAATTTACTTGTTTGATTTTTCTTTTCCGCGTTTTTGATCAAATCTAATCCGAATAACGTTGCACTCTCAGCCGCTTTGGCGCCCGGGTTCTCGGTCGCTTCCTTTTTTCTGCAGACACCTTTGCTCAAAGTGCCCGGCTTTACGAAAATGGGTACATGCAAAAAAGCCGCCCTCGCTTGGAAAACGGCTTTTGCGTTTTAGAGAAAAGATTAGTTGAACAGGAAGCTGAGCCATGGCTGTATCTGTACCAGTACAGGAGCCAGAATCAGAGAAATAACGGACATCAGCTTAATCAGGATATCCATGGCAGGACCAGCCGTATCCTTGAACGGGTCGCCGACGGTATCGCCGGTAACCGCAGCTTTATGCGCCTCGGAACCTTTGCCGCCGTGTTCGCCGGATTCAATGAACTTCTTGGCGTTATCCCAGGCACCGCCTGCGTTTGCCATGAAGACAGCCAGCATAATCGCAGAAACCAGAGCGCCCAGCAGCATGCCGCCAAGACCTTCGCATCCGAGAAGAAGACCGATTACCACCGGGCTGACCAGAGCGATCAGACCAGGCAGAACCATTTCATGCAGCGCAGCTTTGGTAGAGATATCTACGCACTCAGTGTAGTTTGGCTTGCTTGTTCCAGCCAGAATGCCTGGATCATTTTTGAACTGAGCACGTACGTTTTCGATCATCTTGTTGGCAGCGCGTCCAACGGAACGAATGGTCAGCGCGGTGAAGTAGAACGGCAGCATCGCACCAAACAGAAGAGCAACAAGAACACCAGGCTGGAGCAGAGAAATTGACTGAAGGCCAGCAGCCTGTGCAAAGGCAACGATCATAGCCAGCGCGGTGAATGCAGCAGAACCGATGCAGAAACCTTTACCGATTGCAGCAGTAGTGTTTCCAACAGAGTCGAGACGGTCCGTAATCTTGCGGACTTTCGGATCGAGTTCAGCCATTTCGGCAATACCGCCGGCGTTATCGGAAATTGGGCCATATGCATCAACGGAAACGGTAATACCGCAGGTAGAGAGCATGCCGACAGCGCCAAGACCGATTCCATACATTCCGGAAAACAGATACGCCACAACAATACCCAGAACCAGAACTACGACAGTCAGCATGGTGGATTCCATACCAACGGAGAAACCGGAAATAATGTTTGTCGCATGTCCAGTTTCGGATTCCGAAGCGATTTCCTTAACTTTCGGGTATTCATCCGAAGTGTAGTATTCCGCGATTTTTCCCAGCAGCATGCCGACAACAAGACCAACGGAAACCGAGAAGAACTGCGATACAGATCCGAACAGCCAGAGAGAAGCAATAAGAGACGTGATGATTTCAATAATAGTTGCAACGTATGTTGCGATGTTCAGAGCTTTCTGAGGATTTTCCCAGGTTTTCATACGAACGAATGCCTGAGCAAGGATGGCTGCGACAATACCGGCAGCCGCAATAACGAACGGGAAGATCGTAGCCTGTGCAGCATAGGAAACGCCGCCGATTGTTACGGTAAGACCCAGAGCGATACAGGAGATCAGAGAACCTACATAGGATTCGTTCAGGTCAGAACCCATACCAGCAATGTCGCCTACGTTATCGCCTACGTTGTCCGCGATAACCGCCGGGTTGCGCGGGTCATCTTCCGGAATACCGGCTTCGACTTTACCAACCAGGTCAGCACCAACGTCCGCCGCTTTTGTATAGATACCGCCGCCCACACGAGCGAACAGCGCGATCATGGAGCAGCCAAGAGAATAGCCAGATACTACAGGAACTGCCTGTTCCGGTTCGCCAAATACGAACGTGAACAGAAGGAAGAGAGCCGTAAGGCCAAGCAGACCGAAGCCGACTACACAGATACCCAGAACGGAACCGCCGTTGAAGGCAACATGCAGAGCCTTTGGCATTCCGCCGGAACGAGCCGCTTCTGCGGTTTTCGCATTGGCTTTGGTTGCGGCTTTCATACCGATGAAACCAGCCAGACCAGAGAACAGTGCGCCGATCACGAAGCAGATCGCACCGCTCCAGCCAACACCGTCAACACCCTGCAGCGAGGGGATGAAGCCCAGGGCTGTCAGTACAATAGCCACAACGACTACGAAAATAATGATGATTTTGTATTCGCGTTTCAGAAACGCCATCGCGCCTTCCTGAATATAGGAAGACAGATCCTGCATTCTCTGGTTGCCGGAGCTTTCTTTTTTCACGGAACCATAGAGTGTGGCAGCGTACAGAAGCGCAAATGCAGAAATGATCATGACAATGACCAGGATCATTTCCATACTTGTGTTTTGCATACGTCAAATTTCCTTTCTTATGAACGTAACCGCTTTCAATGATAGCAGAATTGGGGTTGTTCAAAAGATGAATGTCGATGTTTATCCATTTTTCTTCGTTTTTTTCCCACATTTTCACCGTATTTTTTCCTTCCCTGTTTTTTCGTGAATTCCTCTTTCAAGTTTGCAAAAATTTCCAGCAAACCTGACCCGGAAAATGGCAAAAATGAATATGGCATATCCCCATAACGCTTACATTTTTAAAGGGCCGTACATCTTCCTGCACACAGCCCCTGTTCTTTTTTTCTAGCTATTTTCGACTGTCTGTGATAGATTAATTAAGCAAATGGCGCGTTCGGCAAGCGGTTGAAGCCACAGCCCTCTCAAGGCTGCATTCACGGGTTCAAATCCCGTACGCGCTGCCATCGAATACTTACCCCTTTATCCAGAATGGACAAAGGGGTTTTGTTTTGGTGCAGGCGGCTGCTGGTACTGCAGTTCCCATTCATGATTTTGCTTCCATTGAATAACCGTGACGGATTGGACCGATCTCGAGTCGACAAACGCCTGGCTTCTTTTGTTCATAAGGCGATTCTGAAAACAGCCACGTATTGATTTATCCAGTGATCGAATCAAACAAGTTATCCGCTCAAACAAATGGGGAGCCTTCCGTTACGTCTTTTCACACGATCAATGGCTTGAGTGTGTGGCGGATTTAAAGCAGAACATCCTCGATATCGTGCTCCAAAAAGAAAAGAGCCGCTCAAGCGGCTCTTGCAATCTATTTCTTAACGGCAACCTTCAGGGACCCGTCTACTAATGTCTGAAACAGTTTATCGTACAGCTTGTCTTTTTCTTCAATGTCAGCACGCGCATCGTCTCTCAGTTTAAAAATCCAGTTTCGGGATTCACACATACCCACGGCATTACTTCTTTTTTCCAATTTTGCTAATTCAGGATCATAAGCGCGCATAAAGGACCTCCTCGAATACTCTTTTAACTGATCCTTTTCTATTATTGTTTTAACGGTACAAAACAGAGAAGTCACCCACTGCTCGTCCTTCACAGGCTTCAGATAACTGATCGCTGTATTCTTCTTTCACCTCAGCGGGAATTCGAAGCACAGAGTTTATTTGCTGTCTACCCGCTAATCCATCAGATACTTCTTTTGCAGGTTATGCAGGTCTTCTTCAGTAAGGTCAAGCCCCTCTTTCAGGAACGCGTCCCAAGAACTGTAATGTTCCTGAATCGAGCGGTCAAAAGCTTCAAAGTAGGAACGGTGCGCAAAGAGATAGCCGGCGATTTCATCGTCAGCGAGAGCCTTGCCTTTCTTAAAGACCGCCGACGCTAACATGCGGTCTCTTGCCGCGTTTTTGCTCATGTACAGATTGGTCTGCAAATAGTCAGTCAGAATCGTATCCATATCTACGCCCAGCGCATATTCAATCAGCGCCGCGCCAATACCGGTCCGATCCTTGCCCTGCGTACAGTGCCAGACCACACCGCCATCCGTTTCCAGAAACACCTTAAAGAGAAGTTTCCATGCTTTTCGCGCATCTTCCGACCATACGAAAGACGCGTAAAGCTGTTCCATCATATTTCTGGAATTGGAGAGCGCCATCTTTAACAGATGTTCATTGCCGCCAGCGAGTTTTCGAAGATCCATTTCGAGAAATACGGGATCTTCCACCAGCTGTGCGCCTTCAACCGGTTTATCTGGTTCCGTATTGCGCTCTGCTCTGGATCGCAGATCCACGATGCAGCCAAGTCCCAGTTCTTCGAAGGTTATGCGATCGAGTTTGGAAGCGTGAGAAAGCTTAGCGGATCGAAAAAGCTTTCCAGGCCGAATCACTCGACCATCCTTTCCAATCATTCCGCCAAGATCGCGGCAGTTCTGAATTTTTTCGAACGGAAGATGTACGGATACTTCCGTTAACAGTTCTTCTTGCATTGTCAGTCCCCTTTACTGATCGAATTCAAGTTCTGACGGATTCAAAAAATACAATGAAGGCATCAGACTGAATGACTTCATACTATTCCTTTTTCCAGAAACAGACGCCTCATTTGTCCAGAGCGTAAGACAAATGTCATCAAAGAAAGGATTTTGAAATTCACAGAAGAACGCTGAATCGAGAGCAGTCCCAATGAAAAAGCCTGCCGGTTCGACAAGCGGATTTTGCACTCTTATGCAATTCAAAATGAAGGGGAACAGGACTGAACTTTTAATCGATCCTGTTCCTCGATTCCAATCCCGAATTTATGATTCCCATTTCACGTCCAGACAAACGAACTGCGCTTTTCTTGACGCTGCTGCAAATACAGCTGAAACCTATTCAGTCACCCGGAAAACGATTCTGAGCCGAAAGCAGCGACCTCTCGACGTATCGCCCTGTCCAATGGACCAATGCCAGCAAGGGAATGACACCCTCATCTTTCACATGTCATCCAGAGTATCTATTTTTCGCTGTGCCCCTGGCACCAGAAAATCCAACTCTTAGCGGGCGGCAGATTCTGCTGCTCGAATCCGACATATCAGATCTCCGGTTTCCCGGATGAGCTGCCCCGGCTCTTGACTGGTATTTCCTGCATGAACTGAAGACCAGTTCAGACAGAGGCAGGATTCTTTTCACAGAGCGTCTATTGCGAGCCGGTGATGATCGGTACCTTTGTTTCAGGCTGGATCCAGCATGTTCAGTGCGCTTGAAGAGTTTCTCTTCTTCACAGATGACATTGCTGCCGTCCGATCGCATCCTCCAAAACGTATCCGTATTGGATTTTACGAGCATTCACCTGAACTCCCGGCAGCATGACACCCCTCTGCACCGGGTTAGTTCGTTTGCACGGATCTGAAACAGTTATTTAACTTACACCTATATATCTATACCGATTATGCAAGAAATTCAGCATGCATATTCGCTATTATTGATTATTTCTTTTTCCTTACACTTTCCGGCAATCCGACCCGCACCGAATCGCTTGTGTCTTCCAGGATGCGCTCTGGAAAAAGAGGAGTGGATAAAAAAAATCCCCTGCTCTGGAGCGAATCCGCTTTTGAGCAGGGATATTTGAAAGGTTAAACCTTTATGTTTGCATATGGGGCGGCTGACGCGATTCGAACGCGCGCATGACGGAGCCACAATCCGCTGTGTTAACCGCTTCACCACAACCGCCATTTGGAATGCTTGGTTATAATACCTGTGGCAAAGAACAATGTCAACTTTTTAACTTCAATTTGTTCATTTAAGCAATTCGTTAAATGAACAGCTGTTTCGTGAGGCTTAAGCGCCCTTCTATACTTGGCTTTTTACGTTTCCGAAGCGTTCCCGGCTATTTTTCAGAGGGCGCCGGCGACCCGTAGGAAACAGGCTGCCGGAGAGATCCGCCTTTTCTGCATGAAAAAAGGCAGACCCTTTGACTGGATCTGCCGGTAAATCGAATAGAGCGGCTTTGTGAAAAGCGGCTGTCTGGAATGAACGAATTAGTCGTAAGGTTTGTAGACCGCTTTTTTCTCATCGAAGTTGATGAAGATCTGGTACGCGTTGCGGTTTTCGTCTTCATCCCAGATTTCCACGAAATGGGGTGTTACTTCCACGAGAATCTCGGTGTCTTCATGCGAGTAGGCATTGTAGGACTGCCAGAGAAATTCTTTATATTTCTTCTCGAATACACGGCCTTCTTCTTCCACGACCAGACCCGTGATTTTGGCGGTGCCTTCTACCTGCGTACCGTTGAAGCACATAGCTACGCGCGGGTTGGCATACAGCTGCTGAGTCTTGCGGAAATTCTTGTCGGTCTTGAAGTAGATTTTGTCGTTGTAAAACAGGCAAGATACATTGCGCACCATTGGATAGTTATCCACGCAGCTTGCCAGAGCCATGATTTTCCAGTCGCCCAGTTTGGCGCTGTATTTCTCTACGGCGGTTTCAAAGCCCATTTCTTTTTCCATTGATTTTCTCCTTCCTGCCTTGCGGCTGGATTTTCTTTTTGTTTGTGGGTGATGAAAGGAATTCGATTCCTTGGCGGAACCTTCTTTAGATCACGTTGATCACAGCCAGGATAATGATGGCCAGAGTAAGAATCGCAAAGGTGCCGACTGCGCCAGCCATCTTGTGACCGGTGATCTCTTCTTCTTCCCGCTTGCCCAGCGCCCCCGATTTGTGAAGAGCGTTGGAGACTGGCTTATAGACCAGAAGCAGAATGCCCGCATTGATCAGCCCCTTGAGGAAGTTGAACAGCGCGATAGCGGGCAGAAGTGTCACCACTGCCTCTCTTGGCATTCCAAAATAGATCGGATCCATGATGTAGTTCCAGAGAAGCATGACCACGATCTGTACCGCAATACCGGCGCAAAGGCCGACAAACGCTCCGTTTTTGGAATGCATCCGCTTGTAGACGACAGCGGCCGTGCATGCAAAGGCACAGCTTGAGAGGACGTTCATAAGCCAGTCGATTATATTGCCGCCGCGAAAAAGCAGTTCAATTGCCGAAGAAATTGCGGAAACGATCATCGCACTGATCGGACCAAATAAAAATCCCGCCATGCCGATGATGACATCCTTGGCATCATAGGTCAGAAACGAGACGGACGGTACCAGCGGAACGCGAAACAGCAGCGTCAGAACGACAGCCAATGCGCAGAACAGAGCCAGTACGGTCATTTTCTTTGTACTTATTTTTTTCATATTGCACCTCCTGTTACAAAGAAACCTGCTTTCGCCATCTTCCAGGTCTTATGCACACAGAAAAGCGCACAAAAAAAGTTCTTCTTTCATCCAGACTTTAACTGTTGCTGCCGGAGTTTCACACGGCTCGGCCCGAAGGTTTGCGGAGTATACCGCCAGTAGGGAATTTCACCCTGCCCTGAAGAATGGTTTGCATATACAATTATAAAAAAACAGAAGAGTCAGTCAATCTAGTCGTCCCTTTCCTTTGACATAAGGCAAAATGACTGGAAAAGAAAGGCTTTCACAGCCAGATTTGCGATCTTCACAAGACCGTCGCAAACCGATTGCGGTTGTCTACTGTCCATTTCTGGAGGGAAAGTCCAAAGCAATGCGAAAGAAAAGGAGAATTCCATGCCTGCTGCCAGAAAGAAAATCCAGAATCCCGTCAAAGGCGCAAAAAGCGTCTTCATCCCCAGCGGTACCTTCACATACGACGATCAGATTATCACCGTTCTGATCTCGGCCAAGACCGGTGAAGCCGCCTTTGAAATCGACGGTCAGCGCGTTGAAGATCCCGAAATGCAAAACAAGCTCGTGGAACACTTTTTGTCGATCAACAAGCCGGATCATAAATCCTCAAAGCCTGCTGCCAAATAGCCGATAAAAACGCCGCTCCGACGTAAAGCGCCTTCTGACGCAAACCGTCGTCACAGCGAAACGGCCGCAAAATGATACGAAAACAAAAACACGTCTGAACCTTTCGGATCTTTTCTCCGATTGACAGTGCAGACGTGTTTTCTTTCTGTTTGCCGCCCGCTTCTTCCTGCTTCAGAGGGCGGCTCTGCTTTTTTAAGTCCTGTCGTACAACGAATCGGGATACAGGATCTTGCTCCGATATCTATCCGTTTTTGCAAATGTAGTGGACTTCGAGTTCGAGATCGATGCCTTTCTGTCTGCGCACTTCGTCCTGAACGAGCGCAACCAGTTCCAGGAATTCCTTGCATGTCGCCTGATCTTCGTTGATCAGAAAACCGGCATGCTTCGTGGATACCATCGCATCGCCGACGCATTTTCCCTGCAGACCGCATTCCTGAATGAGCGCGGAAGCGTAGCCTTTTGCCGGACGCTTAAACGTGGATCCGGCGGACGCTTTGTCCATCGGCTGTTTGGAGTGGCGGCGATCGTGCAGATCATCCATACGGGCTTTCACGTTTTCCGGACGGTCTTCTTCAAACTGCAGATCCGCGTAAACCACAATGCCAAAATGGTCGGTAAACCAGGAATGTCGATAGCCAAGATCCAGTTCCTGGGCACTCTTTTCGTGCAGGACGCCGTTTTCATCCAGATAGCCAACGCGGACGAGGATATCCTTGTATTCCCCGTTATAGGCACCGGCATTCATGATGACTGCTCCGCCGACTGTACCCGGAATCCCGCTCGCAAATTCAAAACCGGTCAGTCCGTGCCTGGCGAGATAATCCGCCAGCTCTTCATTGGTGGTGCCGGCCAGCGTCCGGACGACGCCGTTTTCTTCTTCCTCAATACCAGAGAAGGCTTCGCCTAGATGAATAATCCAGCCGTCATAGCCTTCGTCTTCAAAAAGAACATTGGATCCGTTTCCCAGAACGAGAAGCGGCGCCTGGGCTTTCTTATTTTCTTCGAGAATCTCCTGAATCTGCGCAATGGTTTCCGGTTCATAAAAACGTGCAGCCGGGCCGCCGATCCGCAGCGTTGTCCAGTTTCGAAGCATTTCATCGGTTTTGTATTCCATCTGTTTTCTCCCCTGTGTTTCAAAGATCCTTCCGTGCGGAGCATACCTCCACATTCGGATCCTGTTTTCGCTTATTTGTATTATCGGTCAGAACCGTCCAGCCGTGCATGGTCTGGCTTCTGCTCCGCTCGCATTCACTCTAACAGATTCACAATCGCAATCAAAAATATGAACCGCTTGAGCCTTTCCGCCGTTTTCTTGTCCTTTTTTATTTTTTTGTAGTTTAAAACTGGTCCAAAAAAGCGAAAATCGGATTTGAAAACTGGG
>NZ_JBKXLD010000052.1:0-15829 GCF_047010065.1 Allobaculum sp. | reverse complement strand
TATTTCATGTTTTCCCAGGTGTTCTGCGCCCGGGTTTCCAGCAGGATCGGCAGCTGCGGACAAAGTTCATGAATGTAGTTACCCATCACTTCCGCTTCCACGTACGGATTGCGGACCGCACCGCCAGAAATGATCAGCGTGCGGTATTTGCCCTGCAAATACTGATCGATCGCCAGATGACAGCGCAGTTTCATTTCACGCCCCAGGCTGCCGTCATCGTGAACCGAACAGCCCAGAAGCAGTCCAAAAGGATACGGTTCCTGTGAAACTTTCGGTTTGCGGCAGGGCGGCAGCTGGTGTTCGTACCAGACCAGAGACAGCCCAGCTGCAGCCCCGAAAAGGGAGACGAGGACAGCCTTTTTGTGGCGGTGAGAAGAAGGACGGTGAAACATAGAAAACTCCTTTCTAAAGGAAAAAGGATCGGGTTACAAAACCGGACAGAAATACGTGTGAAGTTCGGCCAGGAGAGCGTGTCGAATCGACGCATCCGAACCGTCCGCTTCCGCTGTACTGGAGGAAGAAAATTCAGAGCAGGCAGAAAGGGTGTGCGGTAAAACGAGCGTCCAGGCGGCTGGTTTCTGATCGATCAGCGAATACAGACGCATTTCCTTATTGAGAAGATTCTGAAGCCAGGGGGAAAGATCGGCCATACGGCTGGCGGCTTTCAATCCGCCGGGCAGCGACTTTAACAGTGCCTGTCCCCGGTCATTGAAGCCAAGCGTCAGAACTTTAAAAAAGAACGGATGCTCTTTCATCTCCCTTTTAGAGATCTGCATCAAAATCATCATGCAGGTTCTCTGTATTCTTGCCCGTGTATACGTTTTGGAAACGGCATGCTTCAGAAAGCCTTCAAACGTATCGCTTTTTCTGGCGCTTTCGATCAGACGGTATTCGATGCCTTCCTCGCAAAGGAAAAACTCGCTTAACCGCTTCGGATCGCTCATGAGCAGTTGCATCCGCAAATACGGATAGTACGATTGCCACGATTGTCGGGGATGATAGAGCGCGTCGCCTTTTTGCGGAATGTTGGCGAAAAAGTCTTTTCGAATCGCTGTGGCGGATTTGAGTGAAAAGTTGCGGGGGAACGGCACGACCGCCATGCCAAACGACCGGGCGTAGCGAATGTACTGCACCGCCAGAATATCGTTTGGCCGCAGATCGATGCCGTTTAAAACGGCGTTCTGTACATGTGAGCGGCCGGGAACAGCTTCGAGCATTTTCAGCTGTCTGGATTTTTCTTCCAGAACGGCCAGATCCGCGAGCTCCGATCCAAAGCAGAGCGTATTGACCCCGGCACATTTGAGGGCTTCGATCGCGTAGAGCGCAAAATAGTCGGCGCTTTGCATGGCGTAGGCGGCAGGCAGCGCGATCACCAGATCGGCGCCCGCTTCGATGGCCATACGGGTTTTCTCTTGAGGAGAAAGAAGGGAAGGCAGTCCGCGGCTTGAATACCATGTGGAAAGGACCACGACGATCTGATCGGGATGAAGCGTTTCGCGTACCCGTCGAATGATTTCGCGGTGTCCGTCATGAAAGGGATTGAATTCAGCAATGATTCCAGCTTTGATCATGTGTTCAGTCTACCGTAAAAAGAGGATTCCATACATTTCCAGCCGTGAATCCCATTTCAAAATCGTTTCCGTTCAGGTACCATGGACAGGGGATTTTCCGAAAGCGGATAAGAAACGACGGTATCGTTTTTTTGCGTAAGGAAAATCAAAAGAACAATTCACGGATCAAAACAGACAAAACATCTGGATGGATCCGATCAGAAGGAAAAACGGATCCTGGATCCGATGAAAAGATAGAACAGCGAGGACAAACAGTATGAAATTCAGCAGATTTGTTTCAAAAGCCGCCTGCCTGGGCGCTGCCGCTCTGCTTGCGGCCGGATGCGCCGGCAGCACGAACGACACCAGCAACGCCGACGTATCGAGCGTCACCTCTTCCATTGCCAGCAGCCAGACCGAATCGGTCGTTTCCAGCAAAGTGGCTACCCGGGCTTCCAAGTCGGAACCGGGCGGCAAGCAGTACCAGGCCGAAATCAAGATTTCCGGCTACGATGAACCAATCATCTTCACCATGGACGAAGGCATCGCTCCGGAAACCGTAGACAACTTTGTCAACCTGGCCGAAAAAGGCTTTTACGACGGCCTGACCTTCCACCGTATTATTGACGGCTTCATGATTCAGGGCGGCGATCCGCGCGGCGATGGAACCGGCGGAAGCTCCCGCAGCATTTACGGCGAATTCAAATCCAACGGTTTTGACAACTCCCTCAAGCACGTGCGCGGAACCGTATCCATGGCCAGAAGCAACCAGCCGGATTCCGCCAGCAGTCAGTTCTTTATCGTGCAGGAAGATGCGTCCAGCCTCGACGGGGAATACGCCGCATTTGGAACGGTAACCAGCGGCATGGATGTCGTAGACCAGATTGCTGAATCCGCGAAGCCGACCGACAACAACGGCTCCATTTCCAAGGAAGATCAGCCGGTCATCGAATCCATCACCATTACCGAACTCGATGACAAGAAATAAGCGGTAAGCACAAATCGAATCCAGTGAAGCTCTCTAGAGCAAAGAGAAAGCGCTCTGGAGCAAAGATAAAGATATAAAAAAATCCGTATCTGTATCCTTCTGTCTCTTGCCTCTGGAAACAGCCTGAGCAAAGAAGACAGACCGAAAAAAACAGACCCGATCACAAATTGATGGACAGATTCTCAGAGCCGATCCGGCTCTTCGGGTCTGTCCTTCGATTTTGTAACGGTCACGGACTATGATGAAGATGCATGCGGCAGGGAGCCAAAACGATACGCGATATCGGACGTTTGCCCCTGGCTCATAACAGACAAGACATTTGAACAGGCAGATTTTTCAAAGAGTCAACGCGGCCAGAAAAAGCCGAAAGTACGATAGTTAAGGACAAAATGGCAAAGCACTTCGATCGTTTTGTTCAGATTTTCGTTTGTTTGACAATTCAAAAGGGTCTGCCTATAATATCAAATGCTACATGAGGTGAATAGCGTGAAGTTTCGTAAAAGCGATTTTATGGCGGCGCCGGATGACTATCTTGAAGTCAATACCGACCTGGCCGATCTCGATGGAGCTCAGTTTGTGAATACGCCTGTTCTGGCCGTACCCGAGTGTCACGTCGAGGGCACTTTACAGTTTGACGGCCGCAGCAGGGTTGTCAGCAACCTTCATTACTCCGGCTTCATGATTGTTGAAGACTCGATTACCGGAGAAGATCTCGAATACGATTTCGAGGCCGATTCTGAAAAAGAGTACTCATTCGATCCGCTCGAGGATACGGACGATCAGGAAGACATTCTCGTTGTGAACAACAACACGATTGATCTGAATGATGAGATGATCGAAGCGATTGTATATGAAGCACCCATGAGCATTACCCGTTTAGCCCGTGAAGACTATCCTAGCGGTAAAGGCTGGTCGCTTACATCCGATCAGGATGAGGGGGACAGCCAGCAGCAGGAAGATCCCCGCTGGGCAAAACTCAAAGATCTTAATTTCGAGGATAACTAGGAGGTGCCACCATGGCTGTTCAGCAGAGAAGAGGTTCCAAACACCGTAAGGCAAAAAGAAGAACCCATTACAAACTGACTAAACCCGCTCTTGTAAAATGCCCGGAGTGCGGCGAATTCAAACTCGCTCACAAAGTATGCCCGAGCTGCGGTAAATACAAAGGCAGACAGGCTGTCGAAGTAGAATAATTCCTGTCCCTTTTATAATCAGTATCCAGATGGATGAACAAGCAGAGAGACCTCTGCTTTTTTCTTTTTGCGCATTTCGCATTTTCTCTAACAGGCCTGCAGGACGTTGATGTCCTGCGGGCCTTTTCCGTTGTGCAGGAGCAAGCGCAGGGAAGCACGAAACTGAAATCCAGGGAAAGGAAATAGAAACGGGCAAATAGAAACGGGAAGGTGCTGACAGATCCGATCGCAAAAAACCACAGAAGGTATCGCATTCGTGCGAGAAACCGCCTTTTCTGTATGGTCCGGAATTGGGATTATTGTGTACCAAAGCAACAATTTCGTACCATAGCCAATTAGTATTAAGCCTATGCGATTTTAATAATACGAAAAGAAGAAAAAGACAACCGTGATAAACGTATAGAACGATAAAATAAAAAGGCCAGTATTTCTCCCGTTTGCCTGGACGAAGGCAGACGGGCGGCTGCTTTTTGGCTTTTAAGAACAGGCGCAGGGATTTGAACGAATGGTTTTCCTTACGGGCAAACAGGAAAACCCTCATCCTGCGTTGGATCCCCATTTTTATTTTGAACAGGAAAAGCGGTCGTCTTACGTTCCATCCATTTTCTCAAACGCGTGGTTTTGCATCGGCTTTTGACCTTCAGGCGCTTCTTCATTTGATTCGGGCAAAAATATAAATTACGAAGCGCTTCAATGCACTCTATTTAGAATATGGTCGCGCATACGACAGACAACCCATGTTCTATGTACGCAAAAGCACCAGATTTTTACGAGAGGACAGGGCGTAAGGGAAATCGGACAAAGAAAGGCCCAGTTATGAAAAAACATACAATGATGGCTGCACTCCTGTCTGTGTCGATGCTGACAGGATCTGTATCTTCCTTCCCAATTCTGGCCGCTGAACCGGCTGTCCAGAATGAAACGACCGACGCTGCACAGTCCACAACGACGATTTATGACCATGCCCGCAATACCTGGTATCCAATGGGTACCGGCATGCAGGTCGAAACCGTCACAAACGAAGGCAAGTATTTCAAAGGCCACGCGGCGATTGATGACGTCAATGCGGAAAACACCGTAAAGGATCTGCTGCACGGCGAGAAGTCCTTTACGTTTGAGATCGAATACAAAACGCCGGAAAACACAAGCGCCAATCAGATGGAATACCAGATGATTCTTTCCAACGGCGACCATGGCTTTGTAGTACGCGACTACCATTATCAGAATCTTGGAATCACGACCCAGCTGATCGCCTATGGAGCCAATACGAATGACTGGATGACGTACAACATGAAGGAGTATGAAGCAGGAAATACCGATTACTCCAATCGTGTCCATACAGTTCTTGCCGGTTACGATGCCGAAACGAAGGAGCTCTTCTTCGTCTTCAACGATGGCTCGAGCTATCGTGGATCCATGAGTGGAACGGGCGGAATCAAGGCGACAAACTATCCGCTTTCCATCGGTACCGATCCGGAAAATACCGATCGCGTCTCCGCCTATCGGTTCAAATCCGTCAAGCTTTTTGAGGGCGTAAAAACTAAGGAAGACATGGAAACCCTCACCAAAGCCGATGCCAAAGTTTGGGTCGACGCAGACGATAACCCCGTTCAGCCTCAAGAGCCGGAACCGGAACCTGTCGTACTCGACTACTCCGTACTGCAGACGGCCTATACGGATGCGAGCAGCGTAAGTGCCGACAAATTCCAGTCCAATGCGGCATGGTCCACGCTGATTGAAAAACGGACCGTCGCTGCGAACATTCTTGCCGATCAGGACAATACTGCCCGTACGCAGAAAGATATTAATGACGCGGCTTCCGCCCTCAGCCAGGCGTGGCTCGCGGTTCGTCTGAGCGTCGACACCGAGATCAATCCGCTCCCCGCTCAATAACAAAACCAATCCAGAAATATGCTCTTTTGCATGCTTTCGTAAATGCGAAAAGCGCAGTTTCAATCGATAATCTGCCTTATGCACCGTCTGAACCGCAAAGATTCAGACGGTTTTCCATACATTGCAAAACTTGCGCATTTTACACCCGATCCAAGGCGAATTGTCTGCCGGACAGAAACAGGAACGATTGGCCACGAAAAATGTAGTCCGGTCTGATTTTTTGAAAAAACGCAATCATACCGATCGGTCGAAAAAGAGAAAAAAGGGGAAATCAGACGATTTACAGCCGGATTCTGGCGGATTTGCCCAGAACCTGTTCGCTGTATTGGTACACAATCGTTCCATTTTTGAACGAATATCTTCCTAAAATTTGTCTGAAATATGGGTACATAGACAAAAAGACCGGATTTGCTATAATTGAAATGCTTTATTTTATGAAGGGACAGAGAAATAAATGAATGCCTTATGGATTTCTCTATCCGGGATAATCGGACTTGTCCTGGGAATCGGCCTGATGGCCGCTCTTTCCAAAGCAGGTCTTAACAAAAATCAGCAGCAGGCAAATCAGATTCTTGAACAGGCGAACCGCGAAGCGGAAGCCAGACTGAAACAGGCAGTACTTGACGGGAAAACCCAAGTACACGATCTGAAAGTAGAAGCAGAAAAGGAAATTAAGGACCGCCGGCAGGAAGCCGTCGATCTTGAAAACGCCCTTCTGCGTCGTGAAGACAGCTTAAATTTCCGCGATCAGTCTCTGAACCAGAAGGAGAAGGAACTGAGCGCGCAGATGAAGAAGGCCAATGATCGCCTTCTTTCCTTAGAAGATAAGGAAAAGCAGCTTCAGCAGGAAATTGACCGACAGATCGAAGTCCTCGAGGGCGTAGCCCGGATGACCAGTCAGGAAGCGAAAGACGAGCTCTTCGCCCTTGTCGAAAAGCAGATGGAACACGAAACGATGGCTTACATCAAGGAAAAAGAAGATGAAGCCAAATCGCAGGCGAACCAGAAAGCGCAGGAAATCATCGCCTTAAGCATCGAACGCATGGCCCAGCAGGAAACGATGGACCGTACGGTCGCTGTCGTCCAGATTCCCAGTGAAGAAATGAAGGGAAGAATTATCGGACGTGAGGGCCGCAATATCCGTGCCTTTGAACAGGCCACGGGTGTTGAGCTGAACATTGATGATACGCCGGATCTGATCACCATTACCTGCTTCAACCCGATTCGTCGAGAAGTGGCCAGACTCGCCCTCGAATATCTCATTCGAGACGGACGCATCCAGCCAGGACGAATTGAGGACGCCGTTAAGAAATTCCAGCATGAAGTCGAGGCTGAGATTCTCAAGGCAGGCGAAGAAACTGTATTCAAGCTTGGCATCGGCCGCATCGATCGCGAAATCGTTCGTCTGATCGGTACGCTGAAATACCGTTTCTCCTATGGCCAGAATGCGCTCCAGCATTCCATTGAAGTCGCCCTGATTGCCGGAACGATGGCAGCTGAGCTGGGGCTCAACCAGCATATGGCGAAACGTGCCGGTCTTCTGCACGACATCGGTAAAGCACTCAATGTCGACCAGCAGGAAGGCAGCCACGTGGAGCTGGGTTACAAATTCTGCAAGAAGCATGGTGAAAAAGAAATCGTTCTTAATGCGATCGCATCTCATCATGGCGATACCGAACCAAAATTCCTGACCTCCCATCTGGTCATTGCCGCCGATACCATTTCCGCCGCTCGCCCAGGAGCCCGTAAGGAATCCGCGCAGGCCTACGTGGAACGTCTCGAAAACCTGGAAAAAATCGCCAATGAATTTGAAGGTGTTTCCAACGCTTATGCCATTCAAGCCGGCCGCGAGATCCGCATCATGGTTGTTCCCGAACAGGTGAGCGATACGGCCTGTGTTAAAATGGCCAGGGCGATCCGTGACAAAATTGAATCTGAACTGACTTATCCCGGACAGATCAAAGTGAACGTAATTCGTGAAGTCCGTGCACAGGAAATAGCGAAATAACGAATATCAAAGCCGCCCCGCAAAGGCGGCTTTTTATAACGGCTTTTCGTCTACAATAAAAACGGACGCATTCCCAAAAGGCACAGGGAAACATCAGAAAAAAAGCAGGGGAAGACCCGACAAAGACTCGGAAAAACTCGGATAAATCCGGCAAAGAAGCAGAGCAGTTTTCTTTCTCTCTCCGTTCGGATCACGGAGCCATTCTCCGAACGTCCCTTAAATAGAGGAAGACTGTCCTTCAACCGTTAAGACAATCCAGACGCAGGACTTTTCTGACATAAGGTCACCCCCCCAGAAATCCAGTCTGTATCCAGCACCGATCGAACACAGATCCAGAACAACAGTGCCATTTATCGCAAAGATCCCAGTCCATACGGGGCACTTTGTCATTTCTCCCTTAAAGGAATACAATCTCGAAATATCGGCTCGCTTTTCAAAAGAAAAGCGGGATTTCGATTGCCTGTTCGAGGATCAATCCAGCCTCGAAACATACCCGTTCAAAACGCTGCGCAGGGCCGTCTGGTCCAGAACGCGTAAACCATAAAGCAGAACATCAAAGATAAACAGAACACAAACAGAAAACAAAGACAGGAGACTACTGTGAGCATAAAAATTAAACCCGCCTGGCATCTTCCAGATGCTAAAAAAGCGGCCAGACGCATCGAAAAAAGCTCCCCGACCTATCGTGGCATGGAACTGAGCGATGCCCAGAAGCAGATCGGCCAGAATAAAACGTATTTTATTTCCACCTACGGCTGTCAGGCCAATGAGCGCGACAGCGAAAACCTCGCCGGCATTCTTGAAGCGTGCGGATACACCCCAGCTGCCGATTCGGCGACCGCGGATCTGATTTTAATGAATACGTGCGGCATTCGGGAAAACGCGGCCAATAACGTTCTTGGCGAAGTCGGCTCGCACAAAAAGCACTTCAAATCCAAGCCGGATACGATCATCGGTGTCTGCGGCTGCATGGTGCAGGAAGAGCAGTTCACCCGCACGCTGCTCGAAAAATACCCGTGGGTTCATCTGATTTTCGGAACCCATAACTTCGCAAACCTTCCCGAATATCTCGAACGCGCCACAAACGGCGAAAAAGTCGTAGAAGTCTACTCGCGCGAAGGCGAAATTTACGAAGACCTTCCCGAACATCGAAGCGGCCGCTACAAAGGCCTCATCAACATCATGTACGGCTGCGACAAGTTCTGTACGTACTGCATCGTACCGTATACGCGCGGCCGTCAGCGCTCCCGCTCGGCTAAGGATATCCTCGCGGAAATCGAAACGCTGAAAAAACTCGGTTATAAGGAAATCACCCTGCTCGGTCAGAACGTCAATGCCTACGGGAAAGACCTGGATGGGGAAATGGATTTTGCGGGACTTCTCGAAGAAGCCGCCAAAACCGGCATCGAACGCATCCGCTTCATGACCAGCCACCCATGGGATTTCTCGCGAGAAATGATCGATGTCATCGCCCGCTACGATAACCTGCTGCCGTTCATTCATTTGCCTTTGCAGAGTGGCGACGATGAAATTCTGCGCCGCATGGGCCGTCGCTACACATCGAAGGAATACCTGGAACTGTATCAGGACATTAAGAAGAAAATTCCGGATGCGGCCATCTCGACCGATATTATTGTCGGCTTTCCTGGCGAGAGCGAAGAAGCGTTTGAACATACGCTCGATCTCGTACGCGCCTGCCGCTTTGACAACGCCTATACCTTTATTTATTCGCCAAGACCTGGAACGCCGGCCGCTAAGCTCGAAGACGGAACACCGCTTTCCGTCAAAAAGGAACGGCTGCAGCGCCTGAACGCGCTCTGGAATGAATTTGCGCTTGAAAACCACCAGAAATACATCGGAAAGACCGTCTCCGTTCTGGTCGACGGCCCGTCGAAAAAGAATCCGAACGTCTTCTCCGGCTACAGCCGTCACGGGATACCTGTAAACTTCTCCGCGGATCAGGCTCAGGAAGGCGATATCGTCGATGTCGTCATCACCGAAGCCCACACCTTCTCGCTCAACGGTCGTAAAGCGTAGGCCAGGACGGCGAATGTTATACTGTAAATAATAGAAAACGTTCAATTTGTACGAAATTTTTAGTATGCGAAAAATTTTCTGCCTCAACCGGCAGGAATCGCGCAATTGCGGAGGTGCCACAATATGGCAGAAGCAGAATTAAAAAAAGACGAAGTCGTTCGACTGTTTGCGCTGGGCGGGCTGGATGAAGACGGAAAGAACTTGATGGTCATTGAAATCAACGGTGATATGTACATCGTGGAATGCGGCCTGAAATTTCCGAACGATAATGCCAGTCTGGGCGTAGAATGCATCGTCCCCGACTTCTCCTATCTCAAGGAACACGAAAAACAGATCAAAGGCATTCTGATCACCCATGGCCATGACGACGTCATGGGCGCGCTGCCTTATCTTTTAAAAGAAATCAAAGCCGATATTTTCGTCAGCGACTTTACCGGCCGCGTAGTGGAGGAACTGCTGCGCAAAAACAAAATTACCGGCGTCAAGATCAAGACCGTCAAGCGGCAGGATACCCGGACAATCGGCGGAAGACAGGTCGTCTTCTTCCCGATTACCCACTCCTATCCGCAGACGTACGGTTTTGGCATCCGTACCGCCCATGGCTATATCGTCTACTCCGGCGAATTCATCGCCGACTACGACGACATTTCCCAGGCGTACCAGGGCGACTACTCCTTTGCGACCCGTTTTAAAAACGACGGCGTCCTCATCCTCCTGCAGGATTCCAAAGGCGCGGAACATGCCCTTCATACCTCGCCAAATCATCGGGTTACCCCGTATTTTGAAAAGGTACTCGACCAGCATGAAAAACAGCGGATTTTCGTGGAAATTTACACGCAGTCCGTTTACCGCATTCAGGAACTTATCCGCTGCTGCATCGCACGCAAGCGCAAGATGTGCTTCTATTCCGATGAGCTCAAGAAACTGATCGCCGGTCTGGAAAGCATTACCGATGCCGTTCCGTCTGAACTCGTTGTTCCGGTTTCCCAGATCGATCAGTGCGAAGATGTCGTGGTCATCATTTCCGGACAGGGAAGAGCCCTGTTCCAGCTGATGAGCAATATCGCCAACAACGAAGTCGACGATGTCGAATTCCACGATGACGATGTGATCGTCGTTGCTACCCCGCTCGTTCCAGGTGTTGAAAAAGACTTCAAGAGTATGGAAAACGACATTTACAAGCGTCAGGGTACGATCGTGAAAATCGACCGCAACGTTCTGGGCATGCATCCGTCCAAGGAAGATCTGAAGATGGTCATCTTCATGTGTGATCCGAAGTACTACATTCCGATCAAGGGCGCATACCGCATGTTGTGCGCGAACGCGATGCTGGCGGAAGAAATGAACATTCCCGCCGAGCGAATTGTGATTCTCGACAACGGCGAAATCGCCACCTTTATTAACGGCGAACTGCAGCCGGGTCTCGATACGATCGAACTGCACGAAACGCTCGTAGATGGCAACGCCAACTGGGACATGGCCGGCGTCGTTCTGAAAGACCGTGAAATTCTTTCGACCGACGGCGTCATGGTTCTGGCGATCGGTCTCGATTTCCGCACGAAGAAGATTATTAACGGACCGGACATTCAGACCCGCGGCCTCGTCTATGTACGCGATGCCGAGTACCTGACCCGGGAAGTGACCCGGATTATGGAAGACACCATTAAGGAAATGGTCGATGCCCATAAATACGACAATATGGAATGCCGCTCAATCATCCGCGAAAAAGTGGCCCGCTACGTCTTCAAGCAGACCGCAAAGCGCCCGATGATTTTACCGGTTATTCTCGAACTCAACCCCAAAGGATCCCTTTAGAAAAAGCTGAAATCCAAAGATTTGGCAGATAATCCGAAGGAGTTCTCCCAAGGGATTTACTGAATCAAAACGAATGGAAAGAATGGATTGCGCGCAGGCAGTTTGTGCCGTACGCAATCCGTCTTTTTTTTCCGCTTTGGTTCGTTATAAGATAAATACACTGCATTTACTCCACGCCTTTTTTCCTCAGTCGCAATGCAGGCTGAGGATATACAGAAACAGGGAATCTCTTTTTTCAGTTTCAAAAAGAGACGAAAAGGGCAGGGAAAATCGTCCTTATACCAAGAGGACTAAGAAAGGGAGGGACTATGGCTTCAAAAAAGAGTGCGTCCAGACGCAGCCCGTCTTCAAAAAAATCCTCCGCATCGTCTTCCAAGCGACAAACCGGGAAAACGTCTGTGTTTTCTCTGAATACGTTCTGGATCTGCGTACTGATCATCTTCTCGTGGGTGATCTGTACGATGGTTCTGTTTTCCTTAGGCCTGGTCGGCAGCTTTTTGCAGGAAGTGCTTCAGCTGCTGGTCGGCAGCTTCTCCTATGGCCTGCTCATTTTTTTCATGGGCTATGGCCTGTACTGGGTCCTGACGCTGGGCAAGAAAAAAGTATCCGTTCGCATGATGGTCGGCTTTGGCTTTCTGGCGGCGTTCTGGATGATGACCAACGGTCTCCAGCAGGTGACCGACACGAACGTTACCCAGCCGTTTTCCATTCTGGTGGCCAGTCTCGGCCAGTTTGGATCGATGAGCTTTACGAGCAGCTGCGGCCTTCTCGGTGCGCTGCTGGCTACCGTGTTTTCCATGTTTTTCTCGCGAACCGGAGCGATGTTCTTTGATTTCGCGTTTCTGATTCTGGGCATTTTACTGATCGGCTGGAACTGGTGGCGTCTGCTGCTGACCGATCGAAAGCCCAAAGAAGATACCGATACGGAAAAAGGATTCCAGGGCGTCCGCCGCACTTCGCTTGGAGGTCTGCTGCGCTGGCCCAAAAGCGATCTCGATGAAGAGGACGTCCCTAAAAAAGAAGAACCGAAAAAGCGTCCGCCCCGTCAGCCGTATGGACAGGCCCCGCAGCCGGAAACCGTGCAAGCCGATGCTTCCCCAGACGATCTTGTTGAATCGACCCGCCTGCAGGGACAGGGCCAGCCCGATCTGACAGGCGGCTCCCTGACGGAAATTGGCCCAGACGGCTATTCCAATGAAGAGTACGATGAGCAGGATGAGGAAACCATTTCCGATCGTGTTGGTGGCTGGCTCCATCACAGAACGGCTTCCCGTGCCGCTCGTTCAAGAGCCGGAATGGCCAAAAACAAACCGCAGCGAAAAGGCATCGCGGGCTTCTTTGGCCGGATCGCCGATTTTTTCTCCAGTCTGCATCACCGCATTCTCGACTGGGTCACCCTTTCGAATGTGGATAAAGACTACGACGAAGAAGGCAATCCGATTCTTCTTCGCTATGACGATCGCAATGACGCGTCCATGCAGGGCCGTCCAATCGACAAGGACGAACTCCAGCGTCTGTATGACGAAAACGGAGAGTACATCGAGAAGGGCAGATCCCATCCCAGCGCCTTTTCCATGAATGGTCTTGTCGAACAGCGTGCGTATTCGGATCTTGTCGCCGACCCGGATTTTGTGGAAGCATCCACTTCGGCCGATCCTGCCCCGGTTCTGGAGATGGCCGAGGAACAGACAAGAGAAACCGACATTCGTCAGGGTCGGCTTCCCAGCCGCGCCGCGCGTCGCCGCCAAAGAGAAGCGGAGATGCGCGCATCCAGTCGGCTCGATGGAACTGCGCAGCCCGTCACAGCGGCAGGACAGCGGACTGGACAGATGGCCGCACAGGCCATGCAGCTTGCCCAGACGGGTCTGAATGCGCAGTCGCAGAGTCAGAATGCGGCCGCAGCGGCACTTGGCGCTGCAGCTGCAGGTGCCGCGGCTGGTGTAACAGCCGGTGCGGGTGGCGCAGCAGCGGCTCAGAGCCAGAACAGTCGTTCCTCCGACTTTTCGGATGAATCGCTTTATGAAGATCCCCGAAACGAGGCCCCATCGGATTTGGCAAATGCCGAAAGACTGCCGCGCCGGCGCAGAACGCGCTCCGTGCAGGAAACGGCGCCCGATCTGAGCAGCTCCGCTGTAAACGGAACGGTCAAAGACATGACCGATCAGCTGGGCGAGGTAAAACCGTCCAGAAAAAAAGCGGCAGCTTCCAGCCGCACCCCGTCTTCTCGAGAAAACAAGCCGGTTCGCTACGAAGCCGAACCGCTGGATCTTTCCCCGAAAGCGGACGGCTATGTGCTGCCGCCGATCAGCCTGCTTCAGGAAATGAAGCAAAATCGAAAAAGCACTATCAACCAGAAAAGCGCCGCCGAACGCGGGGACACGCTCATTCGCATCCTGCAGGAATTTGGAGTCGAAGCGAGTCTTGGCGAAATTCATATCGGTCCTTCCGTTACCGAATTTGAAGTCATTCCCGGACAGGGCGTTCGCGTCAACACGTTCGTGAATCTGCAAAACGACATCAAGATGGCGCTGGCTGCTAAGGACATCCGTGTCGAAGCGCCGATCCCCGGCAAGAGCGCGGTGGGTATTGAAGTGCCCAACGAAGAAAAGACCACCGTCAGCATGTGCGAGCTCATCGCCGGCATTCCCAAATCGGAAGCCTCGCATCCGCTGCTCTTTACGCTCGGCAAGGATCTGATGGGCGAAAACATTTACGGACGACTCGATCGCATGCCGCACCTTCTGATCGCGGGCGCGACCGGTTCCGGTAAGTCCGTCTGCGTCAACTCGATCATCTGTTCGCTGCTCATGCGTACCCATCCCGATGAAGTGAAGCTTCTGCTGATTGACCCGAAAAAAGTCGAATTCACGCCTTTTAACGGCATTCCGCATCTGCTCTCGCCGGTTATCACCGATCCGGCGCTCGCTTCGGGCGCGCTCAAAATTATCGTCGACATGATGGATGAGCGCTATTCCCGCTTTGAAGCCGTACGCGTTCGCAACCTGGCCGGCTACAACGAATACGTTCGCCGCCACCCGAAAGAAGAGCTGCAGAAAATGCCGCGCATCGTCGTCATCATCGACGAGCTGGCTGACCTGATGCTTGCCGCCAGCAAGGATGTCGAACAGTCGATCCAGCGCATTACCCAGCTCGCCCGTGCCGCCGGCATTCATCTGATCGTCGCCACACAGCGACCCTCGGTCAACGTCATTACCGGCGTCATCAAAGCCAACATTCCAAGCCGTATCGCCTTCATGGTTTCCTCCCGACCGGACTCCCGGACGATTCTCGACCAGTCCGGCGCCGAGAAACTGCTTGGCTATGGCGACATGCTTTTCCTCGATAACGGCGCCACTTCGCCTAAGCGAATTCAGGGTGTTTTCATCCAGGATCAGGAAGTGGAAGCCATCTGCGACTACGTCCGCCAGCAGGCGCAGCCGGAATATGAGGAAACGTTCCTTCTGCTCAAGGAAACGAAAAACAATCCGATGGATGGCGAATCGTTTGAAGAAGACCCCTTGTATAATGAAATAAGAAATTTCGTTATCGTCAGCAAGAAAGCCAGTACGTCCCTGATCCAGCGGCGCTTTCGCATCGGCTACGCCCGCAGCGCACGCGTCATGGACCAGCTTGAAGCCAACGGCGTGATCGGCCCTTCGCAGGGAAGCCGACCCAGGGAGGTTCTTATCTCCAGCAGCGACGATATGGAGGAGGATTACGAATGAATCTGTTTTTAAAGACCGGCGAACCGATGAGCCAGTACGACTGCGTCTCCAGCATGGTTCAGCTAGGCGATTTCTTCTACCTTTCCGGTCAGATCGGAAAAGGATCCACGTTCCACGACCAGTGCGTTTCCGCCTGCTACGCGGTGACCGATGTCCTGCACCAGTTCGATCTGCGTTTTGATCACATTCTGAAATTCACCGTCTATCTGGTTGACATCGAACTGCGCGACGAGTTCCTGGAAGTCTTCAGCAATTTCGTCGATCAGCCTTACCCGGCGCTGACCTTCGTCGAATCGCCTCATCTTCCCGACGATGCCATGGTCTGCATCGACGGCTGCGGCGTAAACACGCTCCGTCATGAAAGAAGCATGTCCGACGCATACTGCGAAGACTGCGACGAATAAAGCATCAAGATAAATTTATACGCCTGAACCAAAATCCGCTCCGTACGCTTTCGCTCAAGTCCCTCCAGCAGGAGGCCATCGCGAAAGCGGATCCGGCAGCGGTTTTTTTGTGCGTCCCCCGACGGCTCGAGACTGAGAATGTTCGCCAGGCTGCAGTAGATCCGTAAGTGTCAAACAATCGACGGGTATACGCGAGACTGAATATTAGATACGCTA
>NZ_JBKXLD010000051.1:12055-15973 GCF_047010065.1 Allobaculum sp. | reverse complement strand
TTGGAAAACAGGTTGTCGATGACGCGGACCATCTTGTTCGGATCGAGATCGATCATGACCGGTCCGTCCAGATTCATAATCGTTTCGAGCTGTTTTTCCGCCAGCGTATCGATCCATTCGGCCTGCACCTGTTCGACCAGTTCACACAGATCGATGTGAACGAGATCGAGTACGATATCGCCGCTGGTCGCCTTGGTGATATCAAACAGGTCTTCAATCAGCGAAGCCAGACGGGCGGAATAATTTTGAAGATGGCTGGCGTAATGATGAATATCGTCCATGTTGTCGGACATGCTGATGAGCTCGGAATAGCTCTGAATGCCCGCTACTGGCGTCTTCAAGTCGTGCGAAACGTTGGAAATCAGCTGGGACTTGGACACCTGGCTGGCCAGTCCTTCGTTGCGCGCGTTTTCGTAATTGCCCGCAATATGGACCAGATCACTGACGATCGGATTGAACATGCCGGCTTTTTCCGGCTTGAACTCGCTGTAGTTGCCCATGGCCAGAGAATGCGAAGCATCCAGAACGTGCTGAAAATCCTGCGATATGGCTTTGGCAATGCCGACTGCAAAAAGAATGGCGATCAGGCAGCTGATCAGCACAGCCGCAATCAGTCCAAAAAGGTCGAAAAACAGGACGCCAAGAAGCATGAATGCTCCCGTCAGAACGATCCATAAAGCAGATAGTATCGTCAGACGGAATACGGGCATGTGCCGGTTTTGCGAAGAGAAGCTTTCCAGAATCCAGTCCTGGGCATGCACATAACCCCAGTAGCAAAGAGAATCCTGTTCCACAAAAGCTGCCGGACCCATTTTGAAAATGCGCTTAATGTAGAGCGCGATCAACGCGACAGTCATAAAAACCAGGAACCAGAGCAGAATGACGGTCGCCCAGGCGACCAGTTCCGCCTGCCAGTCGTTCATCGCAAAGGAAAGGTACTGCGCCTTCAGCGAACCGTTCGCAAAATTCATCGTGACACGGTTCAGGCCTGGGGAAAGAATCGCGTACATACCGCCAAGAACGAGAATCGCAAACAGCGCCTTCATCCGGCTGAGCTGTGTCAGTAAAGGCAGCCCTTCTTCCAGCCGGTAGCGAAAGAGCAGGACGAACAGAACCACGACGATGGATCCGTATAACATACAGAAATCAAATCCGGTCTGGTTGACGTCCGCAGCGACGCGGGCGACTACGCCGCCGTTGGGCTGCAGCGTTTTGGGTACGTAGTAATGAATGGAAAAATCGTCCGGGAGCACCAGCGAATACGCGTATTCGCAGCCGCTTGGCGAATTGCGCCGCTCTTCGGGAACGAGCGCCGGATTGACGAGAATCGAACGCGCCCTCGAAAAGGAGACGTCCGGCTGAATTGCCCCGGAATACGTGATGCCGCCCGCGGAAGAGCGGATCGTGTAGTCGAGTGCACCGTCGGTCTGGTTATACGAATCTTTCCAGTTGTGGGAATACTCGTTTCCGCCGTAGCGGATAATCCAGGCGAGGTTGGAATCGCGCGCCAGAGATTCGGCGGAAGAGCGAATGCTGTTGCCGGCGTTTTCCTCGATGTACTGCCGTATCGTCGAATCGGTTTCCTCATCCGTTTTCAGCCATTCGGTGCCCGGAACTAGCGATCTGGCCCGGACCACCGCCATGGCTTCGAGCGACGGGGCCAGCGCTTCGGTAAAGACATCGAGCGTTTCTTCCCCCTGCAGGGTAATTTTGGACGTCAGTTTGGTCGCCAGCGTACTCAGGATGAGCAGCAAAATGCAAAGCAGGCAGGTAAACACTTTCGCACCGTTCGATTTCCCGCTTTTTTTCAGTTCCGGCTTTGCCGATTGAAAGCTGGTGCTGCTTTTGGGCTCGTCTTCAAAGGCTGTATTCGGCGCGCTCTGCGTGCTGTCCAGACTTGCCGTCGAAGCCGGCTCGATCAGCCGGGCTCCGCTTATCATGCCGTCAGAGGATCTTTGCGCATTTTGTAGCCGAGGCCCCAGACCACCTGAATGTACTGCGGCTTTTTCGGATCCTCTTCGATTTTTTCACGCAGTTTTCGAATGTGGACGGTAATGGTTTCGGTCGAAATCGCATCTTCTTTCCAGACCAGCTCATAAATCTCGGCTGCGGAATAGACACGCTCGGGATGGCGCATGAGCAGTTCAAGAATCTGGAATTCCTTCGGGGTAAGATGCACCGGCTCATTGCGGACAAACACTTCCTTGGTCATCGGATTCAGAGACAGATCGCGGTTGACGAGCGAAGCGTTATCGGGTTCATCCTTGGCGTTTTTCATTTCCAGAAAACTGTCGTAGCGGCGCAGCTGCGCCTTGACGCGGGCGAGCAGTTCCATGGACGAAAACGGCTTGGTCAGATAGTCGTCGGCACCGATCGTCAGGCCGTTGATCTTATCGACTTCTTCGGATCTTGCCGAAAGGATAATAATCGGGAAATCATAATTTTTACGGACTTCCTGAATCATGGTCAGACCGTCCATGACCGGCATCATCAGATCGACGATGGCCAGATGAATTTTGTCTCCCGCTTTGCCAAGCTCTTCCAGGCCCTGTGCGCCGTTGGCGGCCAGCAGGACCTCGTAGTTTTGTGAACGAAGATAAATCGCAATCGCATCGCGAAGCCCCTTTTCATCTTCAACAACAAGAATCGTATGGTTCATCGTGTTCCCCTCTTTCTTTTCCTGTCTCCAGACGGATCGGAATTTCCCGTTTGCCTGCCGCGTATGTTCGCGCCAGAGCTTCCAGTCTGGTTTTATCTTCTAATTCTGGTGTCTGCACAGGCTTTTCTTAAGCAGACACTATGCTTTCAGTATAAAGCGCCGTATGCATCTGCGCGCTTTTTTAAGAAAACCTTCAGATGGCCGGAAGAATTTTTCCAGAAGCCCTCTGGATGGACCAGATGCGATGCAAGGCTGCAGAAAGCTTTCTCCAAACACTCTCCAGTTGGAGAGAATTCTTGCCGATTTCCGTAAAAAAAGCCCCGCAGACTGCGGAGCAAAAGCGCTTCATAAAGCAGGACCATCCAGGGATTCGATCCGCATTTTTTGCCCTTATCGGACCGCCGTTTTATTGCGTACGGCTTTCTTTTCCCCGGTCCGGTTTTCCTGCAGATCCGAAAGACCGGCCAGCCGGCGCGCTCGATCTTCCATCGCCTTTCGTCTGGCCCGCTCGAGCATGACGCTCTGCAGCGAGGTATGTTCCAGACCCGCATTCGCACGGTTTCGATGCTTCGACTTTGGTGCATGCACTCGTTCGGCGCTTCTGACCGGGCGGCGAAAGCGGATCGGCCGCATGCCGCCGGTACAGAACAGATGGACGCCGGTTATCAGCACGATCAGTAAAAGAATGAAAACGAGTCTTCGCTCCGGTACGGCAAGCAGACCGAGCAGAAGCAAAACGAAGTACAGCCCCCACCGGCCGGCGCTCGCTTCCCAGTCGCAGCGCGTGAGCCAGAACCAGCACGGATAGCTCACCAGCAAAACGATCGGTCCGCAAAATACCAGGGTGATCATGCTCGAAACATCCATGAGCAGACCGGCCAATATCTGACCAACGACGCACAGGACAAGGTTTCGCATCGCTTCTTCAAATTTAAAGCGGCCGCAGACCATGAGAAAGGAAAGCAGCAGGCTGATCAGAATTGTAAACGGGATCCGGGATCCTTCCCCGGAAGCCAGAAGCAGGCCGCTGGCCATGCCGACAATGCCGGCGCCAAACCAGAACAGCGAGCTCTTCCAGTACTTTTTTATATTTCGGCTGCAGTGCCTTGTCCAGAAGCGCGTCCGGTCACAAAATTTCTTCCATCCTGCGCGCCAGGACGAAGCGGACGGAGCCGACCGGCGTTTTGATCCGTTGTAGACCGCTTTAGGATTTGTCTTTTTTTGTATTGCCGAGTCCATGCGCTCACCTCGCTTTCCAG
>NZ_JBKXLD010000051.1:0-12045 GCF_047010065.1 Allobaculum sp. | reverse complement strand
CCAGTTTACTGTCTGGTGTCAAAACTTATCCTGTGAAATTCTTATCAATTTTGAAAGATTGTCTGTACCGCTTTTTCCGGCAGCCTGCAAGGCAGGCCGGTATCGTGAAAAAAGCGCATTTCCCGGGGAAACGCGCAGGATTTCAGAGAGGAGTCTTGCTCTCTGTACAGACGAGATGAAATCGGGCACTTTTGTACGGCTTCCGATTCTAGATTATTTCTTGTCTGGAATAGATAGTCTAACTGGATGCCTAGTAGTTTTCAACCGGGCGGCGTTCGGCTTTCAGATTGTGCTTTTTAAGCGAACGCTTCGCGAGTTCGGCTTCGACTTCATGCCAGCTGACATCCTTCTGTGCCATCAGCACGCAAAGATGATACAGCAGGTCGCCCATTTCGCCGATCAGATGTTCCTTGTCCTGACTGAGCGAGGCGATAATGACTTCCGTGCACTCCTCGCCGACTTTTTTGAGAATCTTTTCTTCGCCTTTTCCAAAAAGATACGCCGTATACGAGCCTTCTTCCGGATTGGCTTTGCGATCCATGACGGTTTCGTACAGTTCCTGCATTTCGTTATTCTTCATGCTCTTTCTCCTCAAAGCTTTCCAGCTTGCGATAAAAACAAGTGCGATTGCCCGTATGACAGGCAGGACCGGTACTTTCTACCTGAACGAGCAGCGTATCCCCGTCGCAGTCCTTGTACATCGACTGAACGATCTGGAAATTGCCGGACGTTTCGCCTTTGATCCAGAGCGCATTGCGGCTTCTGGACCAGAAGGTTGCTTTTTTCGTTTCCAGCGTCTTTTCCAGCGCTTCTTCATTCATCCAGGCGACCATTAAAACGGTGCCATCTTTGGCGTCCTGCACAACGGCCGGGATGAGTCCGCCGCCTTTTTCAAAATCGAGATCGAAATCCTTGCCCGTCATCGAACCGCAATCCCCTTTCCTTTCAAATAGTCTTTAACATCCGTTACGCTCAGCTCATCGTAGTGAAAAAGCGACGCAGCCAGGGCAGCATCCGCGGCGTCTTCTTCAAAGACTGTCGCAAAATCTTCGAGCTTGCCGCAGCCGCCCGAAGCGATCAGCGGCACGCTGACGGCCTTTCGAACGGCTTTGCACAAATCGAGGTCAAAGCCCTGCTTTGTGCCGTCCGCATCCATGCTCGTCAGAAGAATTTCTCCGGCGCCAAGACGCACGCCTTCTCGAATCCATTCGATCGCGTCGCGTCCGGTATCGATCCGGCCGCCGGCTTTGTAGCAGTGCCAGGAACCGTCGGGCTGCCGCTTGGCATCGACCGCCAGCACAATACAGCTCGAACCGTACATGTGCGCGGCCTGTTCGATCAGTTCGGGATGATCGAGCGCGGCGGAATTCAGAGACACTTTGTCCGCGCCGTGATTGAGCAGATCACGGATCTGTTCGATCGAGGAAATGCCCCCGCCTACGGTCAGCGGAATAAAAACCTGTTCAGCCACGCGGGCTACGGTTTCGACCATCGTCTTGCGGCCCTGCCAGGTGGCTGTAATGTCGAGAAAGACGAGCTCATCCGCACGCTGGTCGTTATACTTTCTGGCCAGCTCCACCGGATCCCCGACTTCCTGAATGCCTTCAAAATGAACGCCCTTGACGACTTTGCCATCGCGTACGTCCAGACAGGGAATGATTCGTTTCACTAACATGACGCATCCTCCCCCACGCCTTTTCCGGCCGCAATCGCCTCTTTTAAGGAGAGCGATCCGGAATAAATCGCCTTGCCGGCGATGGCGCCATACAGATTCTGCTTTGCAAGACGCTCAATATCGCTCAGCTGACTGACGCCGCCGGAAGCGACCAGCTGACAGTCTGTAAAGGAAGAAAGATGCTCCATCAGATCAAAGGAAGGGCCCATGAGCATGCCGTCCTTGCGGATATCCGTAACGATCAAAGTTTGAACACCAGCCTCTTCCATCTGTTTTACGGCGTCATCGAGTTCGATGCCGCCATCTTCGAGCCAGCCGGCGACCATGACCCGGCCGTCTCTTGCATCAAGCGAGACGGCGATCCGATCGCCGTACTCTTCACAAAGGTCCTTGACCATCTGCAAATCTTCCAGAGCCGCTGTGCCCAGAATGATGCGGTGCATGCCATGATCGAGGTAGCGTTTCGCATCGGCTTTTGTTCGGATGCCGCCGCCCACTTCCGCTGGAATATGGAGTGCGTTTGCGGCTTTTAAAATGAGTTCATCGTTGACGGGATGACCTGCTCTGGCGCCGTCCAGATCGACGAGATGAATAAACTCGGCGCCGTCGTTTTCAAACGAAGCGGCGGTGCTCAGCACATCGGCAGCGACCTGACTGGCCTGATTGTAGTCGCCCTGACGCAGGCGAACCGGCTTGCCGCCGAGAATGTCAATGGCTGGAAAAATAATCATGCGCCAAACTCCTTTCCAAACCATTCCAGAATACGCAGTCCCGTCGTTCCGGATTTTTCCGGATGAAACTGGCAGCCCAGAACGTTGTCTTTCCATACGATGGCCGGAACCGTATACGGTCCATAGCTGCAGTACGCCGCCAGCTCGGACGGATTCCAGTCCATACCCGCGTAGCTGTGGTCGAAATATACGTACGGATCGGCTTCGATTTCTTTCGCGATTGGAAAATTCGAAGCGCAGTACAGACGGTTCCAGCCGATTTGCGGAACCGGCAGCGTAATCGCTGTTCCGTCTTCATGAAATTCAATCGGCTCCATGGCTTTCACGCTTCCCTGCAGAAGGCCAAGACCTTCGTGTTCGCCAAATTCAAACGAACGCTCGTACAGAGCCTGCATGCCCAGACAAATGCCGAGCAGCGGGATGCGATCTTCTTTGACTTTTTTCAGAAGCCATGTATACAGGCCGTTTTTGTGCAGAGCGCCGATCATGTCTTCAAACGCGCCGACCCCGGGCAAAATGAGCTTGGAGCAGTCTTCGAGCTCCGCTGGCGAAGAACCGATTTTCGTCTCCAGACCCAGATGGCTGCAGGCGGACGTCACGGAATGGAGGTTGCCCATTCCATAATCAATAATTCCAATCATTCCAGCACCCCTTTCGTCGACGGCAGACGGTCGCTTTCAATCCGGATGGCCTGACGGATCGCCCGGCCCAGTCCTTTAAAAATGGCTTCGATCTGGTGGTGATCGTTTTTGCCATACACGTGGACATGCAGCGTCAGCCCCGCGTTAAAGGCGAAGGCGCGCAGAAATTCTTCAATCATTTCCGTGGAAAAGCCGTTGATCGATTCCCGGTGAAACTGTACGTCCAGTACAAGATACGGGCGTCCGGAAAAATCGAGATCGACCTGCGCAAGACTTTCGTCCATCGGCAGGCGGCAGTTTCCGTAGCGGGCAATGCCGCGCTTGTCGCCCAGGGCATTTCGAACGAGGCTTCCTAATAAAATCCCGGTATCCTCGATCAGATGATGGTCGTCCACATCGACATCGCCGTCCGCTTTCAGACGCAGATCCATGCCGGAATGAAAGGCGAACAGCTCAAGCATGTGGTTAAAAAAGCCGATGGGCGTCGCAATGGAGGCTTCGCCTGTTCCATCGAGATCGAGCGCGATCTCGATCTGGGTTTCTTTTGTAACACGGCGATCATTCGATTTACGCATGCTCTTCTCCTTTGGAAAATTCGAAATTTTCGCTCTTCGAAAGTTCTGAATGGTTTGCGTTTCTGTCATTAAAGGCTTTAAGAATGGCTAAAACCTGGTCGTTTTCTTCGGGCAGGCCGATCGTAATGCGGATGCGCTCCTTATTGCCGTACGTACGAACGGTAATGCCAGCCTCTTCAAACGCCTGTTCGAGCGCTTCAATCGATTTTGGATCGTCCTTTGGACGCAGCGCATAAAAATTGGCGTGAAATTCGCCCGCTTCCAGAGAGGAGAGGGCTTTGAGTTCGTCCTGAATGCGGTTCGACTCGTCGACGATGACGTTCAGATAGTCTTCCATGATTTCCGGATGGGCCAGAACAGCACGTGCGGCGAGCTGATCAAGCGTCGAAATCGAATAGACGATTTTATACAAAGCCAGCTTCTCGAGCAGCTGCGGCGAAGCGCTCAGATAGCCCAGCCGAATTCCCGCGGCACCCCAGGCTTTGGAAAGCGTCTGCGTGACGATCAGATTGTCATGTTTTTCAATCCGATTCAGAGCCGACTGATCACAGAAGTTCATATACGCTTCATCCGCAGCCAGAACAATCGGATCGAGCATAGTCGCCAGCCGGTCAATTTCCTCGCGGGTTAACAGATGCCCGGTCGGATTGTTCGGGTTGGAAAGCAGGACAAGTCCTGCATTGTGGTCTTTAGCGAAGCGGACAAAATCGTCGAGATCAAACGAACCGTCCCACGCGGTATCATACAGACACGTATCGGACTGGATGCAGCCGGCGTAAAAGCGGTACATGCCAAAGTCCGGATTGAGCATGACCAGCGTTTTTCCATCCCGGCAAAGCGTGGTAATCATCAGCTGCAGCAGCGCGTCGCTGCCGTTACCCACGACAATTTCTTCCGGCTTCAGACCGGTCTGCTTCCCGATGGCCTTGCGCAGTTCGATGGCGTCGTCATCGGGATAGCGGTTAAGCGCGCTCTCCTGAAGCAGCGCGTGAAACGTATCGAGGATGCGGGAATCCCAGGGTCTGGACGATTCGTTGGCATTGAGCAGGACGCCCTGGTGGCTGTGCGCTTCATAGGTATAGCCCATGGCTTACTCCCCTTCCTCGCGCTCGATCTCATCCTGGTTTTCGGACGCGTCGTGCAGGCGGATGCGCACCGCGTTGGCGTGCGCTTCGAGATCTTCCTCCTGCGCCATGCGAATGATCTTGTGTCCATTCTTTTGAAGGGCCTGATCGGAGTAATACATATAAGAAGATTTTTTGGTAAACGCGTCGACGCCTAAAGCGGAAGAGAAGCGGGCTGTGCCGCTGGTCGGCAGAACGTGGTTGGTGCCGCCGAAGTAGTCGCCGATGCTTTCGCACGTCGTATAGCCGAGGAAGACGCTGCCGGCGTTTTTAACGAGCGGCAAATAGTCGATCGCGTTTTCCACCTGAAGTTCGAGGTGTTCCGGTGCGATTTCGTTGGAAATTTCAATGGCTTCATCCATCGTATCGGTCAGAATGGCGGTTCCAAAAGAAGCCAGGGACTGTTCAATAATTTCTTTTTTCGGCAGAACGTCCGTCTGTTCGCGCAGCGCCTGATTGACCGCTTCGATGAGCGGTTCGCTGGTGGTGACCAGAATCGAGGATGCCATCGGGTCGTGTTCCGCCTGGGAAAGCAGATCGGAAGCGACATGATCCGGATTGGCGTTTTCGTCCGCAACGACGAGAATTTCACTGGGTCCGGCGATCATGTCGATATCGACTTTTCCAAAAACCAGCTTTTTCGCTGCAGCGACGTACATATTTCCAGGGCCGGTAATTTTATCGACCGGCGCGATCGTTTCTGTACCATACGCCAGTGCGGCGACCGCCTGCGCGCCGCCGGCTTTGATAATTTCGGTGACGCCCGCAATTTTCGCCGCGGCCGCCAGGTTGGGTGAAATTTTTCCGTCTTTTCCCGGAGGCGTCGTCATGACAATGCGGCGAACGCCGGCCACTTTGGCCGGAATCGCGTTCATTAATACGGAAGAAGGATACTGCGCCCGACCCCCGGGGACGTAAATGCCGACCGCATCGAGCGGCAGCACCCGCCAGCCGAGGTATACACCGTCTTCTTTTTCCAGAGACTGCGGCGTCTGCACCTGCGTTTCGTGGTAAGCCAGAATGTTCTGGGCGGCTTCCTGCATGGCCGCGACAAATTGCGGATCGGCTTTGGCCGCCTGCTCTTCGAGCTCTTCATTAGAAACGATAGGATCGTCCAGATCGATGCGATCAAACTGAAGGGTCAGATCGTGGAGCGCCTGATTTTTGCCGGAACGGACTTTTTCAATGATGGAACTGGTCTTCACCAGCATGTCCGGCGAAATTTCATACGCACGGCTCTGAAGGTAGGCTTTCAGTTCAGCCCGGTCGTCTTTTCCAATGGTTTTAAGCATTTTCACTCACCGCTTTCTGCAGATCCAGAAGGACCTGTTCAATTTCCTTTTTCTTCAGCTTCCAGCTGGCTTTGTTCACAATGACCCGCGCGGAAATCTCGCAGACTGTATCGAGTACCTGCAGGCCGTTGGCTTTCAGGGTGCTGCCGGTTTCCATGATGTCGACGATGCCGTCCACCAGACCGATCAGCGGCGAAAGTTCTACCGACCCGTCGATCTTGATGATTTCCACGTCCATGTTGCGTTTCAGAAAGTATTCTCGGGCGACGTGCGGGTATTTCGTACCGATGCGCACGCGTCCTTTTTTGGTAAACAGATCCGAATCGGGCAGCGCCGCGACAATGAAGCGGCACTTGCCGGTGTTCAGATCCAGCATTTCGTAATAGTCCGCCGGGTTTTCGAGAAGCGTATCCTTGCCGACGACGCCCAGATCGGCGGCGCCGTGCTCGACGTACGTAATGCAGTCGTTGGATTTCACGAGCACGTAGCGAATGTCGTGTACCGTATCGGGCAAAATCAGCGCCCGTCCTTTGTTGCGAACTTTTTCGGTTCCGTAGCCGGCTTCTTCGAGCATCGTCAGCGTTTTGTCTTCGAGCCGGCCTTTGGTCAGCGCAATCGTCAGACTCATGGGCGTACCTCCATTCGGGTTTCAATGTCTTCCAGGCCTTCTTCTTCCAGCAGGCAAACGGCGAAATTTTTGCGGATGCGCGCCGCCTCCGCAAAGGCTTCTCTGGCTTTGTGCGGCGGATAGGCCAGCACGATTTTGCGGCGCTCTTCCTGATCCGGAAGGAGAGCCACTAACGGATTGATTTTAAAGGCGAATCCGATGGAGGGCATCGAATTTCCAAAAGCGCTCATCAGATTGTCATAACGGCCGCCGGAAAGCACCGCGTTCGAAGCGCCGGGAACGAACGCTTCAAAAATGATGCCGGTGTAGTAGTTGAGATGCGGCAGCTTGCCCAGATCAAAGCCGATCATGTCGCCGTAGCCGGCTTCTTCCAGAAAACGACCAGTCGCTTCGAGCTCTTCGAGAACGGCTACAGTCGACGGATCGAAGGCGAGTGCCTTGGCTTTTTCAAGGGTTTCAAACCCGCCGTCGAGCAGCGGAAGGTGCAGGAAATAGCGCCGTATGTTCTGGTCGAGATGCTTTTCATCGAGAAAGTTCTGCAGTTCGACCATCGACTTCTTATCACTCAGATCCGCGAGCGTCGCAATATCGTCTTCGTCATCAAAAACCAGACGGGCCGCGTCGGAAAGCAGACGCGCATCCGACATTTCCAGACGCCAGTCTTTCAGACCGTACGACTGCAGCGCCTTGAGCGATTCCAGCGCGCAGATCAGAACCTGCAGATCGTCGGTGCTGCCGATCAGTTCGACGCCGCAGTCAAGAGTCTGAATGGCTTTTCCGGTATAGGCTTTGCGCAGTTTCCACACATCGCTCAAATAGGACAGACGCAGCGGATGAGCCGCGTTTTTCAGGGCGGTCGCGGCGATGCGGGCGATCGGAATGGTCATGTCCATTCGGAGCGTGACAATATCCTGGTTTTCGTCGAACAGCTTGACCATCTGCCGGTCTTCGAGATTGGAAAACGCCTGATTGTACGTCTGGTAGTATTCCATCGCCGGCGTGCTGACTTCTTCAAAGCCAAAGGCATCAAAGACATCGAGAATCTGCGAACATAAGGCTTTTTGCTTGCGCACATCGCGCGAGAGCGCGTCTCGACATCCAAACGGGGTTCTCAGTTCCATGACAAATCCTTTCCGGAATGGATCTAAAGATCCATCCCTTTGTTCTGATCGTTTACGGGTTTACGCCATTCCTGGCGTTTCTGGCTTAAATTTCTGACTGTCCAGACGGTTTTGAATTTTTCAAATCCGTCAAAATCCAGCCGTAGAAACAAAAAAACTTTCACCCCAAAGGACGAAAGTATCGTGATCCCACCTTTTTTTACGTTCTCCTCGCGAAGAACGCCTCTGCAACTGAAAAGACAGTCTGTCCTTTAACGGAGACATCCGGGATCCCATTTCCTGAATCCGGCTCCGGGCTGTGATTCCATCCTGTCTCTGTCTTCCTTTCACCGTACGGAAGCTCTCTGCTCAGTTCAAAGATGTACTGGTGCCCTTCTGCGCCTTTGTGAATTTATTCCAGATTTTATAAATCGCCCTGTGCGGTGTCAACTTTCCCTCCCGCAGTTTACAAAGGTTTTCCGGCGAATGTTTCATTTTCTTACATTTTTCAGACGCTTTGTGCGTTCTTCAAAGACGTTTTGACCGCTGTGTCTTCACTTTCCATCCAAAAAGAAAAGAAGTTCCCAGGCTGAGAACTTCCTGCTCGAACAAATCGATTCTCCCTCAGGCAAAGACGCTTTCCCTTTGCCCTTCTGGCCGCTTTCTTTTAAAGGCAGTAAAAATATGCGCAAAGTCTGTCTTCAGTGCGATCCGGCCGCACGAAAGCAGCAGAAGCGGGGACAGGCTATCGATTTCTCGTTTTATTTCTCTCTTTCGCGTGTGCGAAAGCCGGGTGTACGCCTCCTTTCTGCATGAAAAAACGGAAACAGCGCCTTCGGCTGTCTCCGCGATTATTTCTGCAGAATTCCCTCCGTTGGCATTATCCAAATCAGGTTAGCGGTCGGAGCGCCCAGCTCCCTCTCAGCTCATTTGTGAGCTCCCGTGCTGTTCTCGTTTTCTTTATTGTAGGCTCTATGTGAAAAAAGGAAAGGCTTTGCGTACCATACAGCCTTTCCCGAGCGGCGGTCGCCGTTCTAAGCGCTTTCTCTGACAGTGCAGCAGACATCATAATCCGTACGTCTCAAATCATGCCCTCCGCAAAGCGGATCGGACAGGATAAAGAATCGATACCACAGAAAAGCCGTGAAGGCAAAATCCGGACAGACGGAAAACCGAAAAATCGAGCGATTGGGCGATGGCTTGTCCAGCCCAGAAAAAAAACGCGCCGGATGAACGTCCGACGCATTTTTTCTGAGCTTTGCAGAGTCTTCTTTATTTCTGCTGGGAGCGGATATAGTTCAGCGTGCCGCCCACATAGAGCGTAGGCAGATCTTCCAGTCCAAACTGACTGTTGAGAACATACGTATGGCCTTTGGTCTGGTTGATGACGCGAAGTCCCTGTTCTGGGTCGAGGTCGTGCAGATTTTCGAACGTGAGCACGTCCATCTCGTCGATATCGTCATAGTCTTCCGGATTCTGGAAGGTGAGCGGAAGAATGCCGAAGTTGATGAGGTTGGCCAGGTGAATTCGCGCAAACGATTTGGCCAGAACCGCCTTGATGCCCAGATACATCGGGGCGAGCGCCGCATGTTCGCGGCTGCTTCCCTGTCCATAGTTTTCGCCGGCTACGATAATACCGCCGTTATTGGCTTTGCAGATTTTGTCGAAGCCTTCCTTATTGTTGCGGAACACGAAAGTCGACAGCTTTTCGATATTTGAACGATACGGCAGCACTTCCGCACCGGCTGGAGCGATGTGGTCGGTCGTAATGTTGTCTTCGAGCTTGATGACGACTTTCTTTTCGAACGCATCCGGCAGCGGATCGTTGATCGGAAGCGGCTTAATGTTGGGGCCGCGTACAATTTCCACGTCTTCCGGATGCTCGCTTGGCGCAAGAATCATGGAATCGTCGATATAAACGGGTTCACTAAAATCGCTGTCCGGATAGTCGATCGCGCGCGGATCGGCGAACACGCCGGCAATCGCGCTGGCCGCGGCGGTTTCGGGCGAAACGAGGTAAACGCCCGCTGAGTTCGTTCCGGAACGGCCGTAGAAGTTGCGGTTGAACGTACGCAAAGAGACGCCTTCGCTTTTTGGAGACTGGCCCATGCCGATGCAGGGACCGCACGTGCATTCGAGGATGCGCGCGCCGGCTTTGACAAACGTCTGAAGCGCACCGTTTTCCATCAGCTTAATGAGAACCTGACGGCTGCCCGGCGAAACGACGAGTGAAACGTTTGACGCAATCGTTTTGCCTTCAAGAATGGCAGCAGCTTTCATCAGATCTTCAAAACCAGAGTTGGTGCAGGAGCCGATAGCGACCTGATCGACTTTCTTTCCGGCAAGCTCTTCGATGGATTTGACCGCGTCCGGAGAATTTGGACAGGCGGCAGCCGGAACCAGCGTGGACAGGTCGATGATTTCGACGTCGTCATAAACGGCGCCTTCGTCAGCTTTCAGTTCGATCCAGTCTTCTTCCCGGTTCTGTCGCTTCAGAAATTCGCGGGTACGTTCATCCGAAGGGAAAATGGATGTCGTTGCGCCGAGTTCCGCGCCCATGTTCGTAATGGTCGCGCGCTGGTAAACCGAAAGCGAATTTACGCCGTCTCCGGTATATTCAAACACTTTGCCTACACCGCCCTTCACGCTGCGGCGGCGCAGAAGTTCAAGAATGATGTCCTTGGCCGAAACGCCATGGGGAAGCTTTCCCGTCAGGCGCACTTCAACGACTTTTGGATAGGCAATCGTATAAGGCAGACCCGCCATCGCCTTGGCAACATCGAGGCCGCCGGCGCCCATCGCAAAGCTGGCCATGGCCCCGGCCGTCGGGGTGTGGGAATCCGAACCGATCAGCGTCTTGCCCGGACGGGCAAACCGTTCGAGATGTACCTGATGGCAGATGCCGTTGCCGGGTCTGGAAAACAGAACGCCGTGCTTAGCGGCTACAGACTGCAGATAGGCATGGTCATCCGCGTTCATGAAACCGGACTGGAGCGTGTTGTGATCGACATACGAAACGGAAAGTTCCGTCTGCACCTGATCTACGCCCATGGCTTCGAGCTGAATGTAGGCCATCGTGCCGGTTGCATCCTGGGTGAGGGTCTGATCAATGCGCAGATCCGCGGGTGTGCCCGGGGTATGGGCATCGTTGAGTACGTGTGAATCGAGAATTTTTTGAGTCAGAGTCTTCTTCATAGTCGTCCCTTCCATTTTTTCTTCTAATGATATCAAATCGGTTGTAAACGGAAGTTTTTTCTTTCTGAAAAACCCGATTTCCCGTTTTCAATGTTTGAAATGTGTTTCACTTTGTTATACTGACTCAAACATTGAGCGAAGAAAGGGGTCTTTTTTTATGAGCACTTCTCTGAAAGCAGTTTATCGCGACTGTCTGCCGGACAATTCGATCGAGCCGGATCTGTATTCCATTTATCACGTGAAGCAGGGGCTGCGAAATGAAAACGGCACCGGCGTCAAAGTCGGCCTGACCCGCATCTGCGATGTCATCGGCTACGAGATGGTCAAAAACCATAAGCGCCCGATCGACGGCGAGCTGATTTACCGCGGCTACTCCATTAAGGATCTGGTCGCCATGGAAAAGCTCGATTCAAAAATCCGCGGCTACGAAACCGCCGCTTTTCTTCTCATTTTCGGAAAGCTGCCCAGCCCGGCGGAACTCGGAGAATTTCAGTACGCGATCAAGCATCACTTTTCGAGCAGTCTCGTTTTTGAAACGTTCCGGACCAAGGATCTGCTTAACGCCATGCAGATCGAAGTTCTCAAACTGTACGGCCTCGATCACAACCCCGATACCGATACGCTGGAGGACCGCATGATGAAGGGACTTTGCATTCTTTCTTCTCTGCCTCTTTTCGTGTTCTCGGTCTACTCGCATAAGAAAATTTCTTCCTATCCCCTTCCCGCCGCCGGCTTTGCGGAAAACGTGCTCTGGATGGCCAGAGACAATCAGCCCTACACGAAGCAGGAAGCCAGAGTGCTGGACGTTTTGATGATGCTGCACGCGGATCATGGCGGCGGCAACAACTCCACCTTCGCGGATGTCGTCATTTCTTCCACCGGTACCGACATTTACTCGTGCATTTCCGCGGCCATCGGCTCGCTCAAGGGACCGAAGCATGGCGGTGCCGCCGGCAAAGTCGGCGCACAGACGCAGATGCTTCTGAAAAAGCTGAACAAGGATTCGAGCGATGAAGACGTGCTTCAGCTTTGCGAAGACATTCTCGATAAAAAAGAAGGCGACGGTTCGGGTCTGATTTACGGC